>JADLBY010000098.1 GCA_020847445.1 Sphingomonadaceae bacterium
GGGCAATGGCCGCCGCTTCGTCAGGGGTTTCGGCCAATTGGGTCTGATTGACCACAGCCGCGAACCAGAATGGCGAACCGGGCGCGATGGATTTGAGCAGCACGGCGGCCTTGCCATCAAGCCCCTGCCGGTCGAACAATTCGGCCAATGCCAGTTTCGCCGCGTCGCTCGACGGCGCCAGCCAGGTTGCGATACGGGCAAAATACAGTGCCTTCTGCGGCTGCTTTTGTTCATCCAGCGCAAGCGCCAGACGGACGAAATGCATGGCCATCCCGAGTCCGGCGGTAACCGGCTGGGTCGAATAATTTCCTGCATCCAGCCCGATCTGGCGACCGAGCGCCGACGCGAATTCGGTGTCGCCACGGCGTGAAAACTCGCCCATGGCATGGCCTGCAAGGAAGCGCCCATGTGGTTCGTCATAGCCACGGAAATTTCTCAGCCGCAATTTCGCCTGCGTCACATTGCCATCGGCAAGATCGAAATAGATCGACTGGTCGTCGCCATAATAGGCGGTCAAGCCGGAAGCCTGAAAGGTCTGCGGCAAAATGCCCGAATCACGGCCTTGCGCGACGTTCAGCCAGCCTTTCAGAACCGGCACCATGAAGGCAAAATCGCCTTCGCGCTCCAGATCGGCGAGCGCGCGGTCGGCCTCCACCCACTTCTTGCGGCGAAAGGCGTCGGCGAGGATCAGAAGCGGGCCGTCGCTATCGGCCTGCTTCGCGGCCTGCGCGGCCTTCACTGCCGCAAGGGCATCTGCAAAACTGCCTTCGCGGACGGCTGCGTTCAGCAGATTGCTGGCCGCCGTC
This sequence comes from Sphingomonadaceae bacterium, assembly GCA_020847445.1. Classification (GTDB taxonomy): domain Bacteria; phylum Pseudomonadota; class Alphaproteobacteria; order Sphingomonadales; family Sphingomonadaceae; genus Sphingorhabdus_B. The sequence goes on from JADLBY010000098.1 coordinate 807, forward strand.
TCGCTATCGGGGCTGCGCGCAAGCAGCCTGGCATAGCTTTTCAGCGCATCATCACCGCGACCGGCAATCTCCTGCCGCTGTGCGTTCCAGTAAATGTCGCTTGCCTCCTGCGCCGCATGGGCCGGCGCGGCCAGCGCGAGCAATGCGGGAACAGAAAGGGCCTTACATATTCGGATAATTGGGGCCACCTCCGCCCTCGGGCGTCACCCAGTTGATGTTCTGCGTCGGATCCTTGATGTCGCACGTCTTGCAGTGGACGCAGTTTTGCGCGTTGATCTGCAGCCGTGGCTGGCCTTCGTCCTTGCCGACGATTTCATAGACGCCCGCCGGGCAATAGCGCGTCTCCGGCGCATCATAGAGCGCGAGATTGACCGTGATCGGCACTTCGGGATCGCGGAGTTGCAGATGGCAGGGCTGATCTTCCTCATGGTTGGTGTTCGACATGAACACCGAGGAAAGCCGGTCAAAACTGAACACGCCATCGGGCTTGGGGTAATTGATCGGCTGATACAAATCCTTGCGGCCCAGCGACTCATTGTCGGCATGATGCTTCATCTCGATCGGCAGGCCGATTTTCAGCGTGCGCATCCACATGTCGATACCGGCAAAGATGGTGCCGTAGGTTTCGCCATATTTGGCAACGGCCGGCTGTGCATTTTTGACCAGCTGCAGCTCGGTTGCAATCCAGCTGTCGTTAAGATTTGCCTGATAATCGGCCAGTTCGTCATGCGCGCGCCCGGCTGCCAGTGCGGCCGCAATGCTTTCGGCCGCCAGCATGCCCGATTTCATCGCCGTGTGGCTGCCCTTGATACGCGGCACGTTGACGAAACCGGCCGAACAGCCGATCAGCGCGCCGCCGGGGAAAGCCAGTCTGGGAACCGACTGCCAGCCGCCTTCGTTGATCGCCCGCGCGCCATAGGAAACGCGCTTGCCGCCTTCCAGAATCTTGCGGATTTCCGGGTGCTGTTTCCAGCGCTGGAACTCCTCGAACGGAAATACATGCGGATTGGCGTAGTCCAGCGCCACGACAAAACCGAGCGCCACCTGCCCGTTTGCCTGGTGATAGAGGAACCCCCCGCCCCAGCTTTCGCTTTCGGACAGCGGCCAGCCCTGGGTATGGATAACCCTGCCCGGCTGATGGTTGGCGGGATCGATATCCCACAATTCCTTCATGCCGATGCCGTAAACCTGTGGCTGGCAATCGCGCTCCAGATCAAATTTCGACTTCAGTCGCTTTGTAAGATGTCCGCGCGCACCCTCTGCAAAAAGGGTATATTTTGCGTGCAGCTCCATCCCCGGCATATAGTCAGGCTTGTGGCTGCCATCGCGCGCCACGCCCATGTCACCGGTGGCGACGCCCTTCACCGAACCATCGTCATTGTAGAGGCTTTCTGCAGCCGGGAAGCCGGGGAAGATTTCGACGCCCAGATTTTCGGCCTGCGCACCCAGCCAGCGGCACAGATTGCCCAGCGATCCGGTATAGGTGCCCTTATTGTGCATCCAGCCCGGCGTGAACAGATGCGGAATCGCCATATGTCCACCGCGTGACAGCACCCAGTGGTGGTTTTCGGTGACCGGAACTTCGGCCATCGGGCACCCCTGTTCTTTCCAGTCAGGCAGCAATTCGTCGATTGCCTTGGGGTCGAACACCGCGCCGGACAGGATATGTGCGCCGATTTCCGAACCTTTTTCGAGGATACAGACAGAGATTTCGGGGTTGATCTGTTTCAAGCGGATAGCCGCCGAAAGGCCTGCCGGACCGCCACCGACGATCACCACATCATAGGGCATCGACTCCCGCTCGCTCATCGCAACTCTTCCTTCCCAGTGCCCGAATATCGGGCTGTCTCGATTTTGCCTCAACTGACAGGATTCGCCATGCCAAGCAATTGACCTTCACGTCAACCGGTGACTGATGCAAAACATGCAGGCCGCTCCGCTGGACAGGGGAAAAATCCTCGCCGATTCGATACACAGCTGGTGGCGTGACGCCGGCGTCGCCTATCTGTGCGGCGATGAAGCGACCAATTGGCTCGCCATGCCTGCGGCGCAGCCGGAAAGGGTGGAGCCGCCGGTCAGACGTCCATCGGCAAACCCGTCCGCACCCGTCGCCGCGCCCCCGGTTCGCACGGACTGGCCCGCCGATTTCGAAGGGATGCAGGCCGCAATTGGCGGCGATGCCACGTTGCCGGGAAATGGCTACAGCCCAGGCCGCGCTGCGCCGCAAGGCATGGCCTCCGCCGCGCTCATGGTTCTGGTGGATTTTCCCGAGGAAGAGGATTTGCGGGCCGAATCGTTCGGCAATGGGCCGGTCGGACGGCTGCTGCAAGCGATGCTCGCGGCGTGCGGCTATGCGCCGCAGGAACTATATCTGGGCGCGCTGGCGCACAGCCGCCCCGCCAGCGGCGCGCTTCCCGGTGCAGACATGGCATTGCTCGCCGATTTCGCCCGTTACCAGATCAAGGTTGCACAGCCCGCCAGGCTGCTGTGCCTCGGATCGGCCGTCTCGGAAGCTGTGCTGGGCCAGGAATTGATGCAGGCGCGTGCGAATTTACCCGATTTTAACCAAGATGGCGGCATTTTGACTGCCGTAGCAACATTTCATCCGCGAACCCTCCTCGCGCGCCCGGTTCTGAAGGCGCAGGCATGGAAGGATCTGCAGCGGATCGTGCGGAAAGATCGGGCGTGATCAAGGCAATGCATCTCGGCAAACCTACCCTATTTGTTTTCGCGGCCCTTGCTGGTGCCGCCCCCGTTTTGGCCGGAACCTCGGACAGCGTGCGCCAGGCGGTTTCCCCCGATGCCCTCGACAGTCTCGGTGCCACGCCAAGCAGCAAGGACAAACAGGCTTTTGCCGCCATTTTCGCCGCGATCGACGGAAAGAACTGGGCCGAAGCTGCCCGGTTGATCGACGCGGCACCCAAAGGGCCAATGGCATCGATGGCGCGCGCCGAACTGTATCTTGCCGCCGGCAGCCCCAGGGTCGAAGGCGCCCAGTTGCAGGCCCTGCTTGAAGAGGCGCCCTGGCTGCCCCAGGCAGAACAGATCGAAAAAATGGCGGTCAAGCGCGGTGTTGCCATGCTGCCGGAACGCCCCGGCACCCGCCGCTTCTCGTTTCTGGGTAGCGCGCCCAAGCGCGATCTGCCCGACGGCAACCAGAATGCAGCGGCATTGCGCAGCAAAATTCAGGATCTGATCAAGGTTGATGATCCCGCAGGGGCCGAAGCCCTTCTGAACGAGCAGTCGGCAACCCTCGACAATGATTCCCTTACCGAATTGCGGTATCGGGTCGCATGGTCCTACTATATCGAAAATGACGACGCCAATGCCCGCCGCCTAGCCGCTATCGGCAGCGCCACAGGCGGCGCATGGGCCACCCAGTCCGAATGGGTACGCGCGCTTTCCAGCTGGCGCCTGGGCGACCATCGGGAGGCGTTTGCCGGTTTCGACAAGGTTGCCCGCACGGCGGATAATGACGAATTGCGCAGCGCCGCCCTGTTCTGGAGCAGCCGCGCCGCGATGGCGGCCCGCCAGCCGCAACAGGTGCAGCCGCGCCTGCAGGCCGCCGCCCGCCTTCAGGAAACCTTTTATGGCCTGCTGGCGAGCGAAGCGCTGGGCATGGAGCCGGTTGCCAGCAAGACGATGCGCTATCATGCGACCAACTGGAAACAGCTGGGGCAGCAGGAAAATGTCCGCACCGCCGTTGCGCTGGCCGCTATCGGCAAGGATGGCCTTGCCGACGAAGCATTGCGCCATCAGGCGCGGATCGGCAGTCCGGAACAGCATTCGGCGCTGGCACAGGTTGCCGGTGCCCTGAACCTGCCTGCAACGCAGCTTTGGATGGGGCATTATGGCCCGTCGGGCGAGAAGCTCGATCCGATGATGCGCTATCCCTATCCGAACTGGACGCCGATTGGCGGCTGGAGGATCGATCCGTCGCTGGTCTATGCCCATTCGCTGCAGGAATCGGCCTTCCGCACCTCGGTGATCAGCGGCGCGGGGGCCCGCGGGCTGATGCAGGTCAAGCCGTCGACCGCGCAGGAAATGGCGCGCGCGCGCGGTTCCTTCCTGTCGGCCGCCGATCTGGACCGGCCTTCGGTCAATCTTGAATATGGCCAGAGCTATATCGAGAAACTGCGCGACATGAACGCCACCGGCGGGCTGCTGCCCAAGGTGATTGCCGCCTATAATGCCGGTCCCGCTCCGGTCATCCGCTGGAACAGCGAAATCCGCGACAATGGTGATCCGCTGCTGTTTATCGAATCGATCCCCTATTGGGAAACGCGCGGCTATGTCTCTATCATCCTGCGCAACTACTGGATGTACGAAATCCAGCGCGGGAAAAATGGGGGCAGCATGAAAGGGCTTGCCCAATATCTGTGGCCCACCGTTCCCAGCGAGGGCCGGGTGGCAACGGTCCGCATGCCCAATCCCATGCGCGGTGGAGGAACCATTGCCGCTCGATGAATCCAGAGCGTTCAAACCGGTCAACATCGCGTTGATTACGGTTTCGGACAGCCGCACCTTCGAAACCGACAGCAGCGGCGATTTGCTCGCAGATTTCATCGTCGAGGCCGGGCACAAGCTGGTCGATCGTGTCATCGAGCGTGACGATATGTCGCGGCTCGTCGCAAGGCTGCATACGCTGATCGACGACGAAAAGGTCGACTGCGTGATCCTTACCGGCGGCACGGGCCTGACAGGGCGTGACATCACGCCTGAAGCGCTGGACCGGGTGAAGAACAAGGACATTCCCGGTTTCGGCGAATTGTTCCGCATGCTCAGCCATGAAAGCATCGGCACGTCGACGATCCAGAGCCGCGCCTGCGCGGTGCTGGCGCGTGGAACCTATATTTTCGCCCTGCCCGGCTCCAACGGGGCCGTAAGGGATGGCTGGACACGGATACTGGCCCATCAACTCGACAGCCGCCACACGCCCTGCAACTTTGTAGAACTGATGCCGCGCCTGCGCGAACAATAATGTTCTTTATTTGTTCTCGTCGGAGTGATACCATCCTCCGATGTCCGACAATGATCGTCCACATTTTGTAGCGGGGCGAGGTGCGCCTTCCAATGCAACGCCTTCGCGTTTCAATCTGAAGCTGCGCGAAGCCGATGGCGACTGGCGCGACGAACAAAGGCTGATCGACGGTGACGTCCGCCCGCTTCGAACGCAGGTGACCGTCGAGCATCCCCGAACAATCCTCTCGCAGAACAATTCGCCCGACATACCGTTCGACAAATCGGTCAATCCCTATCGCGGCTGCGAACATGGCTGCATCTATTGTTACGCACGGCCGACCCATGCCTATTATGATCTCTCTCCGGGCCTCGATTTTGAAAGTCGGCTATTTGCCAAACCCGATGCGGCGAACCTTTTGCGACGCGAAATAGGCCGCAAGGGGTATGTGCCGACACCCATCGCCTTTGGCACCAACACCGACGCCTATCAGCCTGTCGAACGCGAATGGCGGATCATGCGCAAATGCCTGGAGATACTGTTCGAGGCCAACCACCCGCTGACGATCACAACAAAGTCGGATCGGGTGCTGCGCGATATCGACCTGTTGGCGCCCATGGCCCGTAAAGGGCTGGTTGCGGTTGCGATTTCGGTCACGATGCTCGATCCCCAACTGCACCGCATATTGGAACCGCGCGCGCCAAGGCCGGAAAAGCGGTTGGCGGCGATCAGGGGATTGGCGGCGGCTGGCATCCCCACCCATGCCAATGTCGCGCCCATCATCCCGGCGATTAACGACCATGAAATAGAGGCCATATTACAGAAGGTTGCCGAAGCGGGTGCCGCAACCGCAAGCTGGATCCCGCTGCGCCTGCCGCATGAAGTTGCCCCGCTGTTTCAGGATTGGCTGCGCGTGCATTTTCCCGATCGCGCGGGCAAGGTGATGGCCATTGTCCGCTCGATCCGCGAAGGGCGCGATAATGATCCGGACTTTTTCGGGCGGATGCGTGGCAAGGGCCCCTGGGCAGACCTGATCCGCACACGTTTCCGGATTGCCGCGCGCAAACATGGGTTGAACCAGAGCCGGATCAGGCTGCGCAGCGACCTTTTCACTCCGCCGCGCAGCGATGGACAATTGACGCTGCTCTGATCAGCCGAAACTGCCGGAATCGCCTTCCAGCGGCGCAAAGCGGATCAGGCGACTGGTCTGCACCGCCGCCTGGCGGTTGACGACGGCCAGGCGATAGTCGGGATCGGTCACCATCTCCAGAAAGGCACCTGCACTGGGATATTGCGCGATGAAGGCGGCGTCCCACTGCTCATCGGCCGGGCCGGTCAGCACCGTCTCGAAAGCGCCGCGCCAGACCACCATTCCGCCGACCCGCTGAAAAATCGGCCCGCTGGTCTTGCCATATTCCTGATAGGCCCGCGCACCGCTCCAGCCCTTGCCCGCATTTTCATGCCCCTCTGGATAGGCAGCCAGATCGCGATAGCGGATCAGGTTGAGCATCTGGATCGGCACGTCGCGCGGCAATGCCTTGAACGCATCGAACGCCGCGCGGGTCGGATCGACATGCGCCTCATCCGACATCAGCCGAGGCTCCGCAACTTGTAATCCTTATAGGTTTTGCGCAGTTCCGCCTTCTGGATCTTGCCGGTGCCGGTAATCGGCATGCTCTCGACGAAATGCACCTCATCGGGCAGCCACCATTTGGCGATGCGTTCGCGCAGATATTCGATCACGTCATTTTCGGTCAGCGACGCCGCCTCCGGCTTTTTCACCGCGACGATGATCGGTCGCTCGTCCCATTTGGGGTGATAAACGCCGATCGCGGCGGCCTGCGCCACGCCGGGGCAGCCGACCGCGGCATTTTCCAGTTCAACCGAACTGATCCACTCGCCACCCGATTTGATCACATCCTTGACGCGGTCGGTGATCTGCATCGTGCCATTGGGATGGATTACCGAAACATCGCCGGTATCAAACCATTGATCGGCATTGACGGCATCGGTTTCGGCCTTGAAATAGCGTTTGATGATCCAGGGCCCGCGGATCTGCAACGCGCCTTCGGTGGTGCCGTCACGCGGGGCCACATTGCCGTCCTTGTCGATCACCCGCAGTTCGACGCCAAAGGGTATCTTGCCCTGCTTCGTCACCACCTCGATCTGCTGATCGAGTGCCATTTCGTCCCAGCCCGGAACCGGCGCACCCATGGTGCCAATGGGGGAGGTTTCGGTCATCCCCCAGGCATGGGCAACGCGAACGCCCTGCCCCATCAGCCGCTCGATCATCATACGCGGAGCCGCGGTGCCGCCGATGGTCACCAGTTTCAGCTTGCCGAGATCGTGGCGTCGCCCTGCCGCCTTTTCGGCATCAAGATGCTGGAACATGGCGAGCCACACCGTCGGCACGCCCGCACTATGTGTCACGCCTTCGTCCAGCATCAACTGGTGCAGCACGGCAGCATCGTTGGTCGTCGAAAATACGAACTTCACCCCGGCAATCGCCCCGGCAAAGGGCAGCCCCCAGCTTGCGGCATGGAACATCGGCACGACCGGCAACAGCGCCGCCGTCATCGACAGGTCAAAGATGCTCGGCGCAACCTCTGCCATGGCGTGCAGCATGGTCGAGCGGTGCTGATAGAGCACGCCTTTGGGGTTGCCGGTGGTGCCGCTGGTATAGCACAACATGCACGGATCGCGCTCGTCGCCCGTAACCCATTCGAAATTGCCGTCCTGCGTATCGAGCCATGCGCCATATTCCGCGCTGTCGAAGACGATATAATGTTCGACCGTTTTCAGGTGCGGCTTCAGCCGGTCGATCACCGGCTGGAACTGCGCGTCGTACAGCAGCACGCGGTCTTCGGCATGGTTCATGATGTAGATCAGATCTTCATCGAACAGCCGGACGTTGACGGTGTGGATCACCCCGCCGCAACCGATCGCACCATACCATGCGGCAAGGTGGCGGTGATGGTTCATCGCAAAGGTGGCGATACGGTCGGCGGGCTTGATCCCCATCGATACAAAGGCCTGCGCCATGCGCCGCGCCTGGCTGGCGACGCCCGCCCAGTCGGTCCGTTCGACGCTGCCGTCGGCCCAGCGCGTCACGATTTCGCGCGTGCCGTGCTCGCGCTCTGCATAATCGATCAGGTGCGTGACCCTCAGGTCCCAGTCCTGCATTCCACCCAGCATGTCTCTCTCCCCTGTCCGCCTTATCGTCAGCGAACACTCTTCAAATACGGTTTGACCGGCGCCAGCTCCACCTGGCCGACGCCTTCAATCTCTTTCACCTTTTCCACCAGCTCTACGTCAAGACGAAATTTGCGGCCAAGAACAATATCTGCGGTCGTTCCGTTGTTCAGCCGCGTCCGCGCGACAACTTCGCCGCGCCCGCCGCCGAGCGGCATGATCAGTTGTTGCAGCCGTGGAAAGGCGTCCTCGCGGTCGATCTCCAGCTGCAGCTTGAATTGCGTATTCGACACCAGACCGGCCAGCGGCTTTGCGCTACGCACCGCGATGCGCGGGATTTCTTCGCCCGGTGGCAGGTCCATTTCGACCTGCAGCAGCAGGCATTCGGCTCCCTTTGCCCATTCGGCCAGGCTCGCGCAGGTGCCTTCATCAAAGCAGCTCGCCTGAAACTGGCCGCTGCTGTCCGAAAATTCGGCCTGTACGAAACGGTTGCCGCGCCGCGATTCGCGCCATTTCACCGCCTGCACCATCGCCGCCATCACGCCGGATTTGCGACTGCCCTCTGGAATCGGGCCGCAATCGATCGTTTCCAGATAGCTTTTGGCCCCATGGCTGGCCGCGATCTGGGCGAATTGCGAGATGGGGTGCGACGAGAAGTAGAAGCCGAACGCCTCGCGCTCATGTTCCATCGTTTCGGCGACGCTCCATTTTTCCGCATTGGGCAGCCGCATCTTGCCGGCGCCCGTGTCGCTGTCGCCGCCGAACAGGCCACCCTGCCCGCTCTCCCGCTGCTCGCGGGCTGCTTGCGCTGTTGCCAGGATGGTTTCGATCCCGCCAAAAACCGAAGCCCGGTTGGGTTCGAACGAATCAAAAGCCCCTGCCGAAGTCAGGTTTTCAAGGCTGCGCCGGTTGATCTGCGACGGATCGGCGCGGTTGGCGAAATCGTCCAGATCGCCGAAATTGCCGTTGGCCTGACGTTCGGCGACAATCGCCTCCATCGCCTTTTCGCCGACATTTTTGAGCCCGGCCAACCCATAGCGCACCGCCAGCCCCCGATCACATTCCTCGACGCAATATTCGGCCTCGCTGTCGTTGATCGACGGCGGCAGGCAATGCGTTCCCATCCGCCGCATATCGTCGACAAACACCGCAAGCTTGTCGGTCTGGTGCATGTCGAAACACATCGACGCGGCGTAGAATGCTTCGGGATGGTGCCGTTTCAGCCAGGCAGTGTGATAGGATAGCAGCGCATAAGCGGCGGCGTGCGACTTGTTGAAACCATAGCCTGCAAACTTGTCGATCAAGTCGAACAGTTCGTTCGCCTTCGCCGCCTCGATTTGGTTATGCTCGGCGCACCCCTTCACAAAGATCGCGCGCTGCTCGTCCATCTCCGATTTGATCTTCTTGCCCATCGCGCGACGCAAAAGATCCGCACCGCCAAGCGAATAGCCCGCCAGGATCTGCGCGGCCTGCATCACCTGTTCCTGATAGACGAAGATACCGTAGGTTTCGGCCAATATGCCTTCGAGCAGCGGGTGCGGATATTCGATCTGCTCCTCGCCATTTTTCCGCCTGCCGAACATCGGGATATTATCCATCGGGCCGGGGCGGTAGAGCGAGACAAGCGCGATGATGTCTCCGAAATTGGTGGGGCGAACCGCCGCCAGCGTGCGCCGCATACCTTCGGATTCGAGCTGGAACACGCCCACTGTGTCCCCAGACTGGAGCAACTCATACGTCGCCGGATCGTCGAGTGTCAGCTTGTCGAATTCGACGATGATTCCGCGCTTCGCCAGCATCTGCGCCGCCTTTTGCAGCACCGACAGCGTCTTGAGGCCGAGGAAGTCGAATTTGACGAGTCCTGCCGCCTCGACGAATTTCATGTCGAACTGGGTCACCGGAATATCCGAGCGCGGATCGCGGTAGAGCGGCACCAGTTCGGACAAGGGCCGGTCGCCGATTACCACCCCCGCCGCATGGGTCGAGCTGTGGCGCGGCAGCCCTTCGAGTTTCATCGCGAGATCGAACAACCGTTTGACCTGATCGTCGCGGCGATATTCCTCGCGCAATTCGGGGACGCCGCCCAGCGCCTTTTCCAGATCCCACGGGTCGGTCGGATGGTTGGGCACCAGCTTGCACAACCGGTCGACCTGCCCATAGCTCATCTGCAGCACGCGGCCGGTATCGCGCAGCACCGCGCGCGCCTTCAGCTTTCCGAATGTGATGATCTGCGCGACCTGACCCGCCCCGTATTTTTCCTGGACATAGCGGATGACCTCGCCGCGGCGAGTTTCGCAAAAGTCGATGTCGAAGTCGGGCATCGACACGCGTTCCGGGTTCAAAAAGCGTTCGAACAGCAGCCCCAGTTGCAGCGGATCAAGATCGGTAATTGTCAGCGCCCAGGCAACCACCGAGCCTGCACCCGAGCCGCGCCCCGGCCCCACCGCAATATCATGCGATTTGGCCCATTTGATAAAATCGGCAACGATCAGGAAGTAACCCGAAAAGCCCATTGAGGTGATGACGTCGCATTCGAAACCGAGACGGTCGAAATAGGGCTGCCGTGCGGCTTCGCCTTCAATGCCTGCATGGTCGAGACGGGCGATCAGGCCGTCACGGGCATCGTTGCGAAGCTGCGCATCCTCAGCCTCGCGATTACCGGCAAGGCTCGGCAGGATCGGCTTGCGCTTCGGTGCGCCCACGCCGCAGCGCTGCGCAACGACCAGCGTGTTGGCCAACGCCTCGGGCAGGTCCGAAAACAGTTCGGACATCTGCTGCCATGTCTTGATCCAGGCATGCGGACTGCTTTTGCGGCGATCGTCATTCTCGACATATTCGCCATCGGAAATACAGAGCATCGCATCATGGGCCGGATAGAAGTCCGGCTCGGCAAAACAGGCGGGGTTGGTCGCAATCAGGGGCAGATCGCGTTCCAGCGCCAGCGCAATGAGCGCGTCTTCCGCAGCCTCCTCAGTCGCATCACCGCGGCGCGCGAGTTCGATATAGAGCCGGTCGGGAAACAATGCCTGCAACCGCGAACAATATTCGGCGGCGCTGTCAAGTTGTCCGTCGGCGAACAGCCGGGCCAGTCCGCCCTCCCCTGCCGCAGTCAAGGCGATCAGCCCGTCGCAATGCGCGGCCAATTGCTGCAATGTGACCTGTGCCTCGCTGTCGTCCGGGTGCTCCAGATGCGCCATCGACGTCAGGCGGCACAGATTTTCATATCCCGCTTCGTCCTGTGCATAGAGCGCGATCCAGTCGCGCACAGATTGTCCGCCTGCATATTCAAGCGGACGCTGAAGCCCGAGCATCAGCCCCATGATCGGCTGCACCCCGACGCCACGACAGCCATCCTCGAACGGCATAACGCCATAAAGGCCGTTGCGGTCGGTTATCGCAACCGCAGGAAAGCCCAGCCCTTTCGCATATTTGCCGATGGCCTTGGGCTCGATCGCCCCCTCCAGCATGGTGTAGGCGGAAAATACCCGCAGAGGGACAAAGGGTGCGAAGGCCATGCGCGCAAAGTGCGGCAGCAGCGCCGATTCTGCAAATGAAAGCGACGGCAATTTTGTGGACAAAAAAGAGGCATGCCCATTGCCGCAAAAGCGGGGATGGGCCGTCTGAGGCCGTTCAGCCTCCCAACAACCGCTCGATATCCTTTTCGAGCGATCCGGGCGTCACTTGCGGGCCATAGCGGCCCACGACCTTGCCATCACGATCCACGAGGAATTTGGTGAAATTCCACTTGATCGCCCGGCTGCCAAGCAGCCCGGCCTGCTGGTCTTTCAGATGTTTCCATAGCGGATCGGCATCGCTGCCATTGACGTCGATCTTTTTCGCCAGCGGGAAACTGACATCATAGTTCAACGAGCAGAAATTGCGGATTTCCTCTTCGTCGCCCGGCTCCTGTGCGCCAAACTGGTTGCAGGGGAAGGCCATGACGACAAGGCCCTTGTCGGCATATTTCTCGTGCAGCGATTCCAGCCCCTTATATTGCGGCGTGAACCCGCATTTGGATGCGGTGTTCACCAGCAGCAGCACCTTGCCCCTGAACGCAGACATATCCTGCTTGGTGCCGCCGGGCATATCGATCGTGAAATCATGTACGTTCATTTCTGCACCCCTCATTTGCCTAGCGTGGGCCTGTGCCTGTCGAAGGCCGCCTCGCCGTTTAGCGTAAACCTTGAGGCGCCCTTCGACAAGCTCAGGGCTGGCGGTCGTCAGGCGAGCACGCCATCGTGCACCCTTACAACCCTGTCCATTTTTGCCGCCAGTCGCTCATTATGCGTCGCGACAAGGGCGGCCGAGCCCTGGTCACGGACAAGCGCCATGAATTCGCCCAGTACGATGTCGGCAGTTTTTTCGTCGAGATTGCCGGTTGGCTCATCCGCCAGCACCAGTCGCGGCTTGTTTGCCAGCGCGCGCGCGACCGCCACGCGCTGCTGCTCACCGCCCGAAAGTTTGGAAGGGCGATGCTCGAGCCGCTCACCCAGCCCCAATGTCGACAGCAAATCGGTTGCTCTCTGATTTGCCGTGTCCGGGTCGGCGCCGGCAATAAGCTGCGGCAACACGACATTTTCAAGCGCGTCGAAATCGGGAAGCAGATGGTGGAACTGATAGACAAAGCCCAGTTTCTCGCGGCGAACGACGGTCGCCCGGTCGGGTCCGGCATCGCGCATTTCCTCGCCATCGATCAGGATCGATCCGGCAAAGCCGCCTTCGAGCAGCCCCAATGCCTGCAACAAGGTCGATTTGCCTGTCCCCGACGGGCCGAGCAAGGCGACCAGTTCGCCCTCGCGGATCGCAAGGTCCACCCCGCGCAGCACGTCGATGGTGACGTCACCCTGCGTGAAACTGCGCTGCACCCCGCGCAACTCGGCGACAATCTTACTCATATCGCAGCACCTGTACCGGATCGGTTCCCGCCGCCTTGAAGGCCGGGTAGAGCGTCGCGAGAAAGCTGAAGAACAAGGCCAGGGTGCAGATCGCCAACACCTCGAACGGGTCAGTACGCGCGGGCAGTTCGGTCAGAAAACGGATCGAGGGATCCCACAGTTCAAGCCCGGTGACGAACTGGATCGCGGTAACGATCGACTGGCGGAAAAACAGGAAGATAAACCCGAGCACAAGCCCGGCTACCGTTCCGGCCGCACCGATCAGCAGGCCGACGGTCACGAAAATCTTGAGCAGCGATTGCCGCGACGCGCCCATCGTCCGCAGGATTGCGATATCGCGCGTCTTGGCCCGCACCAGCATGATCAACGACGACAGGATGTTGAACACGGCCACCAGCACGATGATCGACAGCACGATGAACATTGCCACCCGTTCGATCGCCAGCGCCTCGAACAGCGACGCGTTCATGCTTTTCCAGTCGACGATCACGGCCTTGTCCGCAATCTTGGGCTGCAACGGCGCAAGAATATCGTTCACCTTGTCGGCATCGGTTGTGGTCAGCTCGATCATCCCGATCTGGTCGCCCATCAGCATCAAAATCTGCGCATCCTCGATCGGCATGATCACGAAGGCCTTGTCATAATCATAGACGCCAACTTCGAAGATTGCTGCGACTTCATAGGAAATCTCACGCGGAACGGTGCCGAAAGGGGTCGTGCGACCGGCGGGATTGATCACGGTAATCCGCTGCCCGACGCGCGCGCCCAGATTTTGCGCAAGCCGTGAACCGATGGCCACCCTTTCGCTGCCGGGTTGCAGCAGCTTCAAATCCCCTGCCAGCGTCTTGCCATCGAGCGTCGGATTGTTGAGGATGTCGTGCACCTCCATACCGCGTGCCAATATGGCCTCTACCCTGCCCTCATGGGTTGCCAGCAGCGGCTGTTCGATCAGCGGGGAGGCCTCGGTTACCCCCGGCGTGGCCCGCACCTCTTTCAGCACGTCACGCCAGTCAGCCAGGCGCCCGCCATAGCCCTGCACCACCGCATGGCCGTTGAGCCCGACAATCTTGTCGAACAGTTCGGCGCGAAAGCCGTTCATCACGCTCATCACGATGATGAGCGCGGCGACTCCGAGCGCAACGGCGATCAGGCTGATCGTTGCAACAAGAAAGATAAAGCCTTCGCCCTTGCCCGGCAGCACATAGCGCCTGGCGATCATGCGTTCATATCGGTTGAGGATCATGTCGGTCTTGGTTCCGGCATAGTGTTTGCGCTCAAGCCTTTAGGCGGCGCATTGCGCGCACGCAAGCCAAAGCCTGTATTACACTTATGTTGCAACGATGCCACACAGTTTGAAAAAGCGTTCAGACGAGCCAGAGAATCGTTGCGGGAAAACCGAATTGCGTCATTTTGCGGGTGCTGAATAGGTTCATCGCTGAATGGCCATGGTTCAGGGGGATACAGCCCCGCGCGATAGTGCGACAAGCATTGCGGCAGGGCTTCGACGGATTTTCGTCAATCAGGCCGTCCAATTTCGATTGGGCGGCCTTGATTTTTGTTCCATCCAATCCATCTAGGTGTCGAGGGAGCCGGAGACGGTCCCTCAACCAAGTCGAAAGCGCCGTGCATGCGGGCTTTCAAGCGAACCGAATTGCTCAAACAGGAGAATTTGACATGAACCGTTTTGATTTCACCCCCTATCGCCGCAACACCGTCGGCTTTGATCGCCTTTTCGACATGCTCGAAAATACGCGCGCTGCTGCCCAGGGCGACAATTACCCGCCGTTCAATATCGAACGCACCTCCGAAACCGAATATGTCGTGACGATTGCGGTTGCTGGCTTCAAGCCCGACGAAATCGACATCACCGCGCAGCAGAACCTGCTGATTGTTTCCGGCCAGAAGAAGGTCGATGGCAACGACAATCGCGATTTCCTGCACCTCGGCATTGCCAACCGCAATTTCGAACGCCGTTTCCAGCTTGCCGACCATGTCTTTGTGCGCGGCGCCGATCTTGCCGATGGTCTGCTGATCGTCCAGCTTGAGCGGCAGGTTCCCGAAGAACTGAAACCGCGCAAAGTACTGATCGGCGGCACCACGCCGACCGTCATCGAAAATGGCGACGCAAAGAAAAAGGGCGGCAAGGCCGCGTAAACGGCCACGCCTTCAATCAAACAGTCCGTCATTCCCGCATTCGCGGGAATGACGGCCTCTAAACTTCACACCAACCGGCTCTGCTCGACCGCTGCTTCGATGAAGCTTGCGAACAACGGGTGCGGGTCGAAAGGTTTGGATTTCAGTTCGGGGTGGAACTGCACCCCGATGAACCAGGGATGGTCCGGTCGCTCGACGATTTCGGGCAACAGCCCATCGGGTGACATGCCCGAAAAGATCAGCCCCGCCTTTTCCAGCGGCTCCTTATACGCGCCGTTCACCTCATAACGGTGGCGGTGGCGCTCAGAAATATTGGCCGAGCCGTAAATCCCCGCAACATGGCTGTTGCCGGC
Organism: Sphingomonadaceae bacterium; assembly: GCA_020847445.1. Lineage (GTDB taxonomy): Bacteria > Pseudomonadota > Alphaproteobacteria > Sphingomonadales > Sphingomonadaceae > Sphingorhabdus_B. The sequence goes on from JADLBY010000098.1 coordinate 16,361, forward strand.
CAGAACGGCGTCATAGGCACCGAGCCGCATCGTTCCGCCCAGATCGCCGCCTGCTTCGCGCGTTTGCAGGCCCTCTTCGGTCATCCATTCGGTGATGATGCCGACAACGGGTTCGTTGGTCGGGCCGAATTCGGTCGACGAGGCATCAGCAATCCCCGCCGTGTTGCGCGCACCTTCGATGCACGCCATCTGCATCCCGAGGCAGATACCGAAAAACGGCACCTTGCGTTCACGGGCGAAGCGGACCGCAGCAATCTTGCCTTCCGAACCGCGCTCACCGAAGCCGCCGGGAACCAGGATCGCGTGCATCGGCTCCAGCGCCGCAGCAATGTCGCTGTCGCCCTTTTCAAACAGTTCCGCATCGATCCAATTGATATTGACCTTCACGCGGTTGGCAAAGCCGCCATGCGCCAGCGCCTCGTTCAGCGATTTATAGGCATCGGCAAGGCCGACATATTTGCCGACCACGCCAATCGTGACCTCGCCTTCCGGATTTTGCTGGCGGTCGAGAATATCTTCCCACCGGCGCAGATCGGGTGCGACGCCCGGGGTGATCCCGAAGGCGCGCAGCACTTCATAATCCAGCCCTTCGGCATGATATTGCAGCGGCACCGCATAGATCGACTTGGCATCGAGCGCGGGGATGACCGCTTCCTTGCGGACATTGCAGAAGGCCGCGATCTTCGCCTGCTCGGTTTCGGGCAGCGGATGTTCGCAACGGCAAAGCAAAATATCGGGCTGCACGCCGAGCGCGGTCAGTTCCTTGACGCTGTGCTGAGTCGGCTTGGTCTTCAACTCGCCCGCCGCCGCGATATAGGGCACCAGCGTGACATGCACGAAAACCGTCTGTTCGCGCCCCAGTTCGTTGCGCATCTGGCGGATCGCCTCGATGAAGGGCAATGATTCGATATCGCCCACCGTGCCGCCGATTTCGCACAGCACGAAATCGAGGCCTTCGGTATCGGCCTTGGCGAACTCCTTGATCTCGTTGGTGACGTGCGGGATCACCTGCACCGTCGCCCCCAGATAGTCGCCGCGCCGTTCCTTGGCGATGATGTCGCGATAGATGCGGCCCGAGGTCACATTGTCCGACTGCCGCGCCGAAACGCCGGTGAAGCGTTCATAATGGCCCAGGTCGAGATCGGTCTCGGCACCATCGTCGGTCACATAGACTTCGCCATGCTGATAGGGCGACATCGTGCCCGGATCGACATTCAGATAGGGATCGAATTTACGGATGCGGACCTTGTAGCCGCGCGCCTGCAAAAGCGCAGCCAGAGAGGCTGCCATAAGACCTTTGCCAAGCGAGGAGACCACGCCGCCGGTGATGAAAATGTACCGCGCCATGGGAGGAAAGGCCTAAGACGAGTTTCGGGGATTCGGCAAGGGGCGATCTGCCTGCCGGCGCAAAATAATTGCAGCCGTTACCGGACTTTTCCGTCCGAACGGCAGAAATCGGCGATTATTTGTCGAGCGGAACGTCGCTCGCCGGGGCTGCGGCCTTGGCTTTGTCAGCGTCGCCCGCCTTGGCAGGTGCCGCTGGTGCTGTTGCCGGATCGACGTTTTGCTGCTGCGCGGCGGGTGCGCCACGCTCCAGCGTCTGATCGATTGTTCCCGGGGTACCGCGCTTTGCCGACACAAAGGCCAGGGCAATCGCAAGGATAATGAACGATGCCGCCAGAATTGCGGTCGTACGGGTCAGAAAGTCGCCCGCACCGCGCGCCGACATCAGGCCCGATGGACTGCCCCCCATGCCCAGACCGCCGCCTTCGGAGCGCTGCATCAGGATAACGGCGACCAGTGCCGCCGCGACAACGCCAAATACGACGAGGAGGAAATGAAAGAGACCCATTATGACTGTCCGATAAGATGTTGAGGCCGATGGCCCGGTTGCCGCCCACATAGGGACCGGCGGTCGCCTTTTCAAATATTATCGATCAGGCCGCCGCCGCTGCAGCAACGATGGGCAGAAATTTCTCCGCTTTCAGGCTGGCGCCGCCAATCAGGCCGCCGTCGACATTGGCAATGGCGAGCAGGCTGGCGGCGTTGTCTCCATTCATCGATCCGCCATAGAGAATGCGGATGGCATTGCCTTCTGCGCCAAAGCGGGCAACCAGCGCTGCGCGGATCGCGCCGTGCATCGCGGCAACATCTTCGGTCGATGGAATACGCCCCGTGCCGATCGCCCAGACCGGTTCATAGGCTACCGACAGCCAGCTGCCCGTCGCCTGATCCGGAAGCGAACCGGCGAGTTGCCCGAGCACGACTGCCTCCGCCTGCCCGGCATCGCGTTCCGCCTCGGTCTCGCCCACACAAACGATCGCCGACAATCCGGCGGCCTGCGCAGCCAGCGCCTTGCCGCGCACATCTGCATCGCTTTCGCCCTGCGCAGCGCGCCGCTCGCTATGTCCGACAATCGTCAGTCTGGCCCCGGCATCGGCCAGCATTTCGGCGGAGATGCATCCGGTGTGCGCGCCTGAAACCGACATATGGCAATCCTGCCCGCCAATGGCCATGTCGGCGAACCGGCCTGCAGCCGGGCGGATCAGCAGCGCCGGAACGCATAATGCGGTATCGACCGCTGGATAAGCGGCAACCGCTTCGGTGATCGCGGCGATATCGTCCATCTGGGCAAACAGCCCGTTCATCTTCCAATTGCCTGCGATCAGCTTGCGCATCCAATATTCCTTATCACTGGGTCGAAGTTGCGGCGAATTCGATTCGGCCCGCTAGCAAATAGTGCTCGCAAAACCAAATGGCCTTCGCGCTTGATTGCCCGCCCTGCCCCGCCTAAAGCGAGCGCCAAACGGCCAAGCCAATTCAATCGGGACCAATATGATCAGTTTCATCCGCAAGCTTTTGGGTTCACGCTGGGGCGCGATCATCGCGCTGATTTTCGTTGTCCTTGTCGGATTTGCCTTCGCGCTCGGCGATGTAACGGGTTCCAGCAGTTTTGGCGGACTCGGCCAGGGTCATATTGCAAGGGTCGGCGACAAGAAAATCGGTCTGGGCGAGTTTCAGGATCTGCTCGACAACAGCCTGCGCGCCGAACGCCGCGATAACCCGACACTCGACATGGCGAAATTTGTCGAGAGCGGCGGACTCGACGGCACGCTTGACCGCCTGATCAACCGCTATGCCCTGTCGGCTTTTGGTGAGGCGCATGGTGTCGCGGTCAGCAAGCGCCTGGTTGATTCCGAAATCCGCAAGCTGCCCAATGTAAACGGCCCTGATGGCAGGTTCAGCGAACAGGCGTTCCAGTCCTTCCTGCAAGGCATCGAACTGACCGAACAGATGATCCGTGACGATTTCACGCAGAATCTCTACGCCCAGCAAATCCTGCCGGTGGCGGGGGCCGGGGCGCCTGCCCCGAACGGCCTTGTGCTGCCTTATGCATCGCTGCTGCTCGAAAAGCGTGCGGGCAATGTCGCGCTGATCCCTTCGCAAGCCTTTCTTCCGACTGCCCCGGCGAGCGACGCGCAGTTGCAGGCCTATTATCGCGCCAATTCGGCCCGCTTCACCATCCCTGAAAAGCGCGCGATCAGCTATGCGATTTTCGACGCGTCGATCGTTGATTCCAAATCCGACGCAACGACGCAGGAAATTGCCGATTATTACAAGGCCAATGCCCGGCAATATGCCGCATCGCAAACCCGCAACATCAGCCAGCTGGTTTTCCCGACCGAGGCGGCGGCCAAGGCCGCACTGGCCAAAATCTCCGGTGGGCAGTCCTTCTCGGCCGTCGCCAAAGAACTGGGTCTCAGCGCGACAGACAGCAACAATGTGACGCGTGAGGCGCTTGCCACATCCGCCTCCAAGGCCGTTGCCGACGCCGTCTTTGCCGCACAGTCGGGCACCACGGTGCAACCGACGCGCGGTGGGCTTGGCTGGTATGTTGTCAAAGTGAATGCGGTAAACCAGATTGCGGCGCGCCCGCTCGCATCGGTGAGCGGAGAGATCGCGAAAACCATCGCGACGCAGAAAAAGGCTGAACTTCTGTCCGACCTCACCTCTGAAATCGAGGATGAACTGGCGGGTGGGGCGACCATTGCCGATATGGCGAAAGCCAATGGCCTGAAGGTCGAAACCACGCCCAAATTGTTCGCCAATGGCCAGAACCCCGCATCCCCTGCTTACAAGCCGATTCCCGAAATGCAGCGCATCCTGCCGGCCGCCTTTGAAATGGAAAGCGATGGCGAAGCGCAGTTGATCGAGATCGTCCCCGGCGAGAAATTCGCCATGGTTTCGGTCGCCGACTTTGAGGAAGCCGCGCCGCCGCCGCTGTCGGAAGTTCGCGATGTCGTGATGCAGCAATGGGCGCTGGCCGAGGGATCGAAAAAGGCAAAAGCCGTTGCCGAACAGGTGCAGCGCGCCGTTCTTGGCGGCAAGTCGCTTGCCGAGGCCATGGCTGCCGTCGGCACCCGCTTGCCGGGCGTCGAAAGCGTCTCCGGCAGCCGTATGGACCTGAACCGCCAGGGGCAACAAATGCCCCCGCCGCTGGCGATGATGTTTGCGATGAAGAAGGGCACTGCAAAGACGCTCGATGCGGGCGCAAACCGTGGCTGGTTCGTGGTGCATCTCAACCAGGTCATCAAGGGCGATGCCAGTGGCAACAAGGAACTGCTCGCCGGGCGGCAGCAGGAAATGCTGGGCCTGTTGCAGCAGGAATATGCCGCCCAGTTGATCAACGCTGCGCGCAGCGAAGTCGGTGTCAGCAAGAATGAAGGCGCGATCAAGGATCTCCGCCGCCGCCTGACCAACCAGGACGCGGCACAGTAAGGGCGAAGCGGGCAGGTATGAACGACCACAGCCCTGCCCGCCCTGCCGATATTGCGCGCGCGCGGCTGGCGGCGGGCCAATCCGCCATCGTCTGGCGCGATCTGATTGCCGATACCGAAACCCCGGTGTCTGCGGCGCTCAAGCTGTTCGAGGCGGGACGCGGCGATTTCATCCTTGAATCGGTCGAAGGCGGCGCCGTGCGCGGGCGACACAGCCTGATCGGCCTTGCCCCCGATCTGGTCTTTCGCGCCGAGGGCGATCTGGCCGAAATCAACCGCAATTGGCAAACCGACCGGGCGGCCTTTGCGCCAAGCGGTGACGGTGCGCTCCCGTCGTTGCGCAAGCTGGTCGAGGCATGTCGTATCGATATGCCCGAAGGGCTTCCGGCGGCCTTTGCCTGCCTTGTCGGACATTTCGGCTATGAAACCATCGGCCTTGTCGAAAAGCTCCCGCGTCCGCCTGCCAATCCGATCGGCGTGCCCGATATGATGTTCGTGCGGCCAACGGTGGTGCTGGTGTTCGACCGGCTTGCCGACCGGCTCTATATCGCCGCCCCCATCTGGCCCGAAGGTGGCGATCCGGAGCGGTTGATCGAGGCGGCTTATGACAGGATCGACGCCACCGCCGCGAAGCTCGCGCAACCGGTGCCCACTGGCCAGACGCATGCCGAACTGGCACCGCTGCCCGAGCCGACCGCAGCACTTGCGCCCGGCCAATATGAAAAGATGGTGCTGCGGGCGAAGGACTATATCGCAGCGGGTGACATATTCCAGGTGGTGCTCGCGCAGCGTTTCTCGCTGCCCTTCATCCTGCCGCCGGTCGATCTCTACCGCGCGCTGCGACGGATCAACCCCTCACCTTTCCTCTATTTCCTCGACATGCCGGGCTTTGCGCTGATCGGTTCAAGCCCGGAAATCCTGGTGCGCGTCCGCGACGGCGAAGTCACCATCCGCCCGATCGCAGGCACCCGCCCGCGCGGCAAGACCGCGCTCGAGGATGCCGAGAACCGCGACAGCCTGCTCGCCGATCCCAAGGAGCGCGCCGAGCATCTGATGCTGCTCGATCTCGGCCGCAACGATGTCGGCCGCGTCACCGAGGGCGGCAGCGTCACCGTGACGGACAGCTATATGGTCGAATTTTACAGCCATGTGATGCACATCGTTTCCAACGTCGTCGGCAGGCTGGCCAAGGGCAAAGATGCGCTCGACGCGCTGTTCGCGGGCTTCCCCGCTGGAACTGTATCGGGGGCGCCCAAGGTCCGCGCTTGCGAGATCATTGCTGAACTCGAGCCCGAAACACGCGGCGCTTACGCAGGCGGCGTCGGCTATTTCAGCCCCGACGGCAATATGGACAGCTGCATCGTGCTGCGCACCGGCATCGTCAAGGATGGCATGCTGCACGTGCAGGCGGGCGCGGGCATTGTCGCCGACAGCAATCCCGCCTATGAACAGCGCGAATGCGAGGCCAAGGCGGGCGCGCTGATGGCAGCCGCCCGCGAAGCCGTCCGCGTCGCGGGCGAGGCAGGGTTCGGACAATGAGCAACAGCCGCATTCTCGTCATCGACAATTATGACAGCTTCACCTTCAACCTGGTGCATTATCTGCAGGAACTGGGTGCCGAGGTGGAGGTGGTGCGCAACGATGCCATTTCGGCAGGGCAGGCACTGTCGAGTGGTGCGCAGGCCTTCCTGCTCTCACCCGGCCCGTGCACGCCCAACGAAGCCGGTATCTGCCTCGATATGGTCGCTGCCTGTGCGGAGGCGAAAAAGCCGCTGCTCGGCGTTTGCCTCGGCCATCAGACCATCGGCCAGTATTTCGGTGGCAAGGTGGTGCGCGGCGGCCTGATGCATGGCAAGACCAGCCCCGTCAGCCATGATGGCAGCGGGCTGTTCACGGGCCTCCCCTCCCCCTTCACCGCAACACGCTATCACTCGCTGATCGTTGAAAATATTCCCGAAAAGCTGATCGTCAACGCGACCAGCGACGACGGCCATGTCATGGGATTCCGGCACAGGGAACTGCCCATCCACGGCGTGCAGTTCCACCCTGAAAGCATCGCCACCGAACATGGCCATGCGATGCTGGCGAATTTCATGGCGATAGCCGGAATGGCGCCGAAGGAGCGGGTGTGAATAGTCCTTCCTTTCGCGGCTCGGCGGCTTTGCGCGCCATAAAATTGACTCGCGCAAAGCCGCAAAGACGCAAAGAATTTGGATACACTTCATGCTGAGCGTGGACGAATCCGAGGCCCTGTTCGGGCAAATGCTCGACGGCGAAATGTCCGATGCCGACATCAAGGCCATGCTGATCGACATCACCGAGCGCGACGAAACGTCGGAGGAAATCGCGGGCGCGATCCGCGCCATGCGGGCGCGCATGATCCGCGTGGCGGCCCCTGCAGGCGCCATCGATGTTTGTGGCACCGGCGGCGACGGGGCACACAGCCTCAATGTCTCGACCGCGGTCGCCATCACTGTCGCCGCCTGCGATGTGCCCGTCGCCAAGCATGGCAACCGCGCGGCATCATCGAAAGCGGGCGGTGCCGATACGCTGGAAGCGCTGGGCCTCAAGCTCGACCGCGCCGCCGAAACTGCCGAACAAACGCTCGCCGATCTCGGCATCGCCTTTCTCTTTGCGCAGAAATATCACCCCGCGCTCGGCCGCCTTGCCCCGATCCGCAAGGAAATCGGGCGACGCACCATCTTCAACCTGTGCGGCCCGGCGTGCAACCCTGCCGCCGTAAAGCGCCAGTTGATCGGCGTCGCACGACCCGATTTCCTGCCGGTTTATGCAGCGGCACTCGACATGCTGGGCTATGAGGATGCGATGCTGGTGGCGGGTGATGAACCGCTCGACGAACTGTCGATTTCCGGCCCGAGCAGTTTTGTGCGGATTGGCACGGGCCTGCGATCCTTGCCCGATGCCGGACTGAATCGCATCACCCCGGAAGACGCCATGCTTCCCCGCCACCCGGCAGAGGCGCTGCGCGGCGGCGACGCGCATTACAACGCCGAAGCCCTCCGCCGTTTGCTCGCTGGCACACAGGAAACCGCACAGGATCGCGCCTATCGCGACGCCGTCCTCTTCAACACCGCCGCTGCACTGATGGTCGCGGGGCATGTGGACGATTGGCGGGCGGGCGTCGAAGAAGCCGCCGAGGCTATCGACAAAGGGCTGGCAAAGGCTTTGCTCGATTGCTGGGTTAAATTCTGATGACCGACAAGCTTACCGAAATCTGCACCACCAAGCGCGAAGAGGTTGCTGCGCGCAAGCCTATGGGCCTGACGCGCTGGCCTGCCCCTTCACCCGTTCGCGGGTTTGAGGCGGCGTTGCGCACCAGGGCCGAAACCGGCTTCGCCCTGATTGCCGAAATCAAAAAGGCCAGTCCCTCCAAGGGTCTGATCCGCGCCGATTTCGATCCGCCTGCCCATGCCCGCGCCTATGCGGCGGGTGGTGCTGCCTGCCTGTCGGTGCTAACCGACGCGCCCTATTTTCAGGGGCATGAGGACTATCTGATCGCCGCGCGCGCGGCCTGCGACCTGCCTGTCATCCGCAAGGATTTCATGGTCGACCCATGGCAATGCGCCGAGGCGCGGGCGATGGGGGCGGACGCGATCCTGATCATCGTCGCCGCGCTTGATGATGGCACGATGGCGGAAATCGAGGCGGTCGCGCGCGAACAGGGCCTGGACGTGCTGGTCGAGGTGCATGACGAGGCCGAAATGGAGCGCGCGCTCACCCGCCTGAACTCACGGCTGATCGGCGTCAACAACCGCAATCTCAAAACCTTCGAGGTCGATCTGGGCACCACCGAGCGGTTGGCGGCTATGGTGCCTGATGATGTATTGCTGGTGTGCGAGAGCGGGATTACTACCCATGCCGATTGCCTGCGCATGGCACAGAGCGGGGTGCGCACCTTCCTCGTTGGTGAAAGCCTGATGCGGCAGGCCGATGTCGAGGCAGCGACGAGGGCTTTGTTGTTAGGTTGAATCATGGGAGACCGGACCAATCGCGCTACTCTGCTGAAGCCAGATCAGCTTTATTGGGTTGTCGAAAGTACGGGGCTAACGGGCAAATTTGGTCTCACACAAGGTCAGGTCGTAAAATTTCTGGATTGCAAATATAGCCCTTACGATGGCGGTTATGCGTACAGGTTCAGCACATCAGCCGGTGACGAAAGGATATTTTTCCTGCACGACGACGAAGAGCAATCGATTTTGTTGACCGTTTTCGAGGAAGTGAGGGATCCATGACCAAACTCACCCATCTAGACGAAGCCGGCAATGCCGCGATGGTCGATATTTCCGCCAAAGACGCAACCGTGCGCGAGGCCGTGGCCGAAGGACGCATCACCATGTCCGCCGAGGCGCTGGCGGCGGTGCGCGCGGGCGCGGTGAAGAAGGGCGATGTGCTCGCCACCGCCCGCATTGCAGGCATCATGGCGGCGAAAAAGACCAGCGATCTGATCCCGCTTTGCCACCCGCTCGCGCTCTCCAAGGTCGCGGTCGATTTCGAATTTGAGGATGGCGGCATCCGCGTCGTCACGCTCGCACGGCTTTCGGGGCAGACCGGGGTGGAAATGGAGGCGCTGACCGCCGCGACGGTCGCGCTGCTCACCATTTATGATATGGCAAAGGCGCTGGACAAGGCAATGCTGATTTCGGACGTGCGGCTGCTATCCAAAAGCGGCGGCAAATCCGGCGACTGGCACGCAGCATGATCAGCGTCGAGGAAGCGCAGGCGCGGATTTTTGCGCTCAAACCGCCGGTCGGAACCGAAAGGCTGCCGCTGGCCGAAGCAGCAGGACGCTGGGCAGCCGAGGATGTGGTCGCGCTGCGCACCCAGCCTGCGCGCGATCTTTCGGCGATGGATGGTTATGCCATCCGTTTTGCCGATGCCGCCGGACCATGGACGGTGATAGGCGAAAGCGCGGCGGGCAAGCAATATACCGGCGCGGTTGGCGCGGGTGAGGCGGTGCGGATCTTCACCGGGTCCGTGGTGCCGCAGGGTGCAGATACCGTCATCATTCAGGAAAATGTGGAGCGTACGGACACCCTGGTTACGCTGTCGGGCGACGCTCCGAAAAAGGCGGGGCAAAATGTGCGCGTGAAGGGCGGCGATTTTGTCGCGGGGGCGGTCGTGGTGCCCAGGGGTGCCGAACTGCACGCACGGCATCTCGCGCTGGCGGCGATGGCGGGGCATGGCACGCTTCTGGTGCACCGCAAGCTCCGGATCGCCCTGGTTTCTACCGGCGATGAACTTGTCGCACCGGGCGAAGCTTGCGCAGAGGATCAGATACCCGCGTCAAATGGGGTGATGCTCGCGGCGATGGTGCGCGGCCTGCCCGTCGAATTGAGCGAGTATCCGGCAGTGGAGGACGATCTTGACGCGCTGACGCGGCAATTTCGTGCGCTCGCCGATCAGGACATCATCGTCACCACAGGCGGCGCCTCAGTGGGCGATCACGACCTGATCGTGCCTGCCCTGAAGGCGGCTGGCGGAGAGATCGTTTTCTGGAAAATCGCGATGCGCCCCGGAAAGCCGGTCATCGCCGGACGGCTGGGCGCAGCTGTCACGCTCGGCCTGCCGGGCAATCCGGTGTCGGCCTTTGTCACCGCGATGCTGTATCTGCGTCCGCTGATCGCCCATCTTTGCGGGGCTTCGGCACCGCTGCCGCAGCGACTCGCCGCGAAAACCGGCGTTGATCTGCCGCCCAACGGTCCGCGCACAGACCATATGCGGGCAAAGCTCGTCGATGGAAAATTGATGCCGGTCGGCGTAAATGACAGTGCGATGCTTGCCGCGCTTTCTGATGCTAATGCATTGATAATACGAGAGTCCGATGCAGCGTTCACGCCCGCCGGGAGCGAGGTTCCCTATTATGCGCTGGCATAAGCGGCATGTTTCTGCATGACAGACACTTGACAAGCGCCCTATTTGTTTCCTAATCGTTCCACATCTGTTCAACAGCATTGGAACAAACCATGTTGACCGCCAAGCAGCATTCGCTCCTCATGTTCATCCACGAACGGCTGGAAGCGACCGGAATCTCGCCATCGTTCGAGGAGATGAAGGAGGCGCTCGACCTCAAGAGCAAATCCGGTGTCCACCGCCTCATCGGCGCGCTGGAAGAACGCGGCTTTCTGCGCCGCCTTCCCAACCGCGCCCGTGCGCTTGAGGTGATGAAGATGCCCGATGGCGGCTCGGCGCGCGGATTGTCGAAAGACGAAGCGGTGAACAACAAGGTCGTCAGCATCACCGACCACCGCCCTGCCCCGGCGAAAGCCTTGCCGGTCGCGGCAAATGATGTGATCGAAATCCCGCTGCACGGAAAAATTGCCGCTGGCGTGCCGATCGAAGCGCTTGAGGGCCAGAATTCATTGTCGGTGCCGATGGCATTGCTTGGATCGGGCGAACATTATGCGCTTGAGGTATCGGGTGACTCGATGGTCGAAGCCGGCATCCTCGATGGTGACTATGCCCTCATCCGCAAGACGCAGACGGCGCGCGATGGCGAAATCATTGTCGCTCTGGTTCGCGGGGAAGAGGCGACACTCAAATATCTCCGCCGCGAAAATGGCCGCATCCGCCTCGATCCGGCAAATAGCAGCTACGACCCGCAATATTATGATGCGAGCGAGGTTGAAGTGCAGGGGCGGCTTGCCGGGCTGCTCCGCCGCTATCACTGAGGCTTTGGTGCATCCTTGCCGAAGAGCGGCGGGCTTGCCCTCGCCGCTTTTGCTCTGCTCTTTGTTCGGCGCGACGCTGGAGTCGCGCGGTGGAATATGCTGACCAGGGATGGTGCGAATTATCCTTGGCAACGCTGATGATCCGTTGGTCGCCCAGATAGAAGGCCAGTCCGCCAGTCTGTTCGAGCATCGCCCCATCCGCCTTCAACCAGCGAGGCTTGCAGCTCCACGGTAGCCGCCTGCTGCTGATAACGATATCGCTGCGCCTGCAAGCCGCGGCCAGCTCCATCGCTGGAATGATGTAGCCGGAACGCAGCGCCAATATGCGCCATTCGCGGCGCCCGCGCTGCAGGCTGAAGGCGCAGCTGTCGGCATTGCAGCGCGCACCGGGCATGGCATCCAGCGCGATCGCTTCCGCGCCAACCGCTGCCGTTTCGCCAAGGATCGATCGGGCATAATCCCCTGCCCGTGGACGCAGCAGAGCCAGTTGACCATCGCCGAAGGTCACCGCCAGATGCTGGCCATCCCCGGTCAACAGCATGTCCGGCCGTTCGGCCATAGCCATCGCCACGATCGCGCAAGCCAATGGCCCAAGCGCAAGCCAGCGCCATCCGGAAACGAAAATGGCAATTGCCAGACCGGACAGAATGGCCGTTCCAAACGCCCAGACAGGCATTTCGGGCAGCATGGCGATTGCACCCGGTGCGGCGCTGACGCTGTGCGCAATCCACAAGATCGCGCGGATACCCTGCGACGCGACCCACCAGAATGGCGCCCCGAGCGCGTTATGGACCAGATCGCCTGCCAGGCCCGCAAGTTGCGCGGGCATGACGATGAAGGTGGTAAGCGGTATGGCGACAATGTTCGCCAGCGCGCCATAAAGTCCGCTTTTGTGGAAATGGAACAGTGCTATCGGCGCCAGGACAAGCTCGATGGCAACACCGGTGAGCAACAGGCCAAATAGTTGGCGTGCCATGCGCGTCGCCCGGGATTCGTCGCGCCGCATGAGCCAGCGCCGGATCAGCCGGCTTTCGTGCAGCAATATGATCGTCCCTACCGCCGCGAAGCTGAGCTGAAAGCTTGGGCCCGCAAGCGCTTCCGGCCAGAAAATCAGGACGAATATGGCCCCCGCCGCAAGCAGGCGAAGCGACAGCGCCTCCCTGCCTGTCGCCAGCGCGGCAAGAACAAGCAAGGCGGCAATGCAGGCGCGCACCGTCGGCACCTCCGCACCGGTCAGCAAGGTGTACACTATGGCGACCCCTGCGGCACACCCCGCAGCGATCAGCGGAACCGAGACGCGCAGGGCAAACCACGGCCAAAGCGCAAGCAGCCCGGCCACCAGAAGGAAACTGCCGCCAACCACCGCAGTCACATGCAGCCCGCTGACCGACAACAGATGCGCCATCCCCGAATTGCGCAGCGCCTCGGCATCGGCATCTGCGATATTGCCTCGGGTGCCGACCAGCAGCGCGCTTCCCACCGGGCCTGTTTGCGGGCCCATGGCGCGCTGGATCCGATCCGACACCAGATTGCGCGCGCCGTTCCAGAAATTGGCATTCGCTTGCGCCGGGACGACGATCTGAACCGGCCCCAATGCCCGGCCGGTCGCGCCGATTCCTTCAAACCATGCGGTTCGGGCGAAATCATAACTGCCCGGCAGCGCAGGTCCGGGCGGCGGCATCAGGCGCACTTTCAGGGTCAAGATCGCGCCGGGCAATGCACGGGCTGGTGCCATTGTCTTGTCGATATTGACGCGAATTACCGGCGGAAGCTGGCCATGCGTCCCGATCCGCAACCGGTATCGCACGATGCCGCGCGCCGATATATCTTCAACACTCTGCACTTGCCCCGTGACGCGACCGATCCACGGGCGTTCAAGCGGCGCAGTGCCGACCAGCGCAGACTTCGCCGCGATTATGGCAAAGCCGAGAAGGACCAGTATCGCAGCGGCAATAGCCAGATGCGAAAGCCGCGTAGACAGCCCTGCGGACAGGCCGAGGGCAGTCATACCGATGCAGGTCGCGACCAGCATCCACCCGATCTGGCCGCCGAACATCTGCCAAAGCGAAATCCCCGTGCCAAGGCCGACCGGAACCAGCAGAGGCAGGCGCTCCCGCTCCTGCTCGAGCCAGCTTTCCATGGCATCCAGCCGGGATTCCGCCCGTTGGGCAGGCGCATCGCCCATGGCTGAAACGGGTTGTCCTGTGGCAATTTGCATGTGGCAGCCAGCCCTGAATCCAGTGCGCCACCACAGCCACTGTTATGCTTGTGATTCAGCGATAAACAAGCCGGTTTCGATACCCTTGACGCGCCCGCGAAAACTGCGCAAGGAAGCCCCGACATGGGGCATGGTCCGGCTTTTGCAGGGTTGCGCCTTCAATCTCGTCTCCCGCCTCTTGCGAGGTTGCCAAGTTCATAGAATAGAACGATAATTTGGCAGACTGGCACGAGTAACAGCAAATCGGCTCTCCCCGGCCAAAAAGAGTGAATGGAACGCGCATGACAAACAAGGTTGCGACTCTCAACTTGGGTGAACAGCAGATCGACCTGCCAATTATTTCGGGAACCGTTGGGCCGGATGTTCTGGATATCCGCAAACTCTATGCCCAGTCAGACTGCTTCACCTTTGACCCTGGCTTTACCTCTACAGCCAGCTGTGAATCGCAGCTGACCTATATTGACGGCGACGAAGGCGTCTTGCTGCATCGCGGCTATTCGATCGAGGAACTGTCCGAAGAGTCGAGCTTCATGGAAGTCTCCTATCTGCTGCTCAACGGCGAATTGCCCTCGAAGCAGGAACTGGGCGAATTCAGCCACACCATTTCGCGGCACACGATGCTGCACGAACAGCTGGCGACATTCTATCGCGGCTTTCGTCGCGATGCGCACCCGATGGCGATCATGTGTGGCGTCGTCGGTGCTCTCTCCGCCTTTTATCATGACTCGACCGACATTTCGGATCCGGTGCAGCGCAAGATCGCCAGCCATCGCCTGATCGCGAAAATGCCGACCATCGCGGCCATGGCGTATAAATATTCAGTCGGTCAGCCGTTCATGTATCCGGACAACAAGCTGTCCTACACCGGCAACTTCCTGCGCATGACCTTTGGCGTTCCGGCGGAGGAATATGAGGTGATTCCCGCCGTCGAGCAGGCGCTCGACCGCATTTTCATTCTGCATGCCGACCATGAGCAGAACGCGTCGACCTCGACCGTCCGCCTGGCGGGTTCGTCGGGTGCCAATCCCTTTGCCTGCATCGCAGCCGGTATCGCCTGCCTATGGGGCCCGGCGCATGGCGGGGCGAATGAAGCCGCGCTCAACATGCTGCGCGAAATCGGCACGCCCGACAAGATTCCCCATTATATCGAACGGGCAAAGGACAAGAATGATCCATTCCGTCTGATGGGCTTTGGCCACCGCGTGTACAAAAATTATGATCCGCGCGCGACCGTGATGCAGAAAACCGTGCGCGAAGTGCTGACGGCGCTGAAGGTCAATGATCCGATATTCGAAGTGGCCATGCAGCTTGAGGAAATGGCGCTGAACGACCCCTATTTCATCGAGAAAAAGCTGTTCCCGAACGTCGATTTCTATTCGGGCATCATCCTCTCGGCCATCGGCTTCCCGACGACAATGTTCACCGTTCTCTTCGCCCTTGCCCGTACCGTGGGCTGGGTTGCGCAGTGGAATGAAATGATTTCGGACCCCGGCCAGAAAATCGGCCGTCCCCGTCAGCTCTATACCGGGCCGACGGCACGTCCCTATGTGCCGGTCAGCAAGCGCTAATCACTTTTGAAAGCGGGAAGGCTGAGCGTAAACTTCGCTCCGCCTTCCTGGCTCTCGCCAACGGTCAGATCGCCCTTCATCGCGCGCGCCAGTCGGCGTGAGATGTAAAGGCCAAGCCCGCTGCCGCCGTCACCGCTTCGCCCAAGCCGTTCGAATTTTTCGAAAACGCGATCCCGGTCTTCCTCGGCAACACCGCTTCCCTGATCCGAAACCGACAATGTCGGCGGCGTTGCTGAAATTTCGATCCGGACAGTGCTTCCACCCGGCGCATATCTGATGGCATTGCCGACAAGATTCAGCGCGATTTGCAGCACGCGCCGGAATTCAGCCAGCACTTCCACTGTCAGTTCGGTGGATGGCAGTTCCATGCTGATTTGATGGTCTGCCGCCTTCAACGCAAGCAAACCGGCGACGCGACGACAGATATCGCCAAGTTCGACCCGCTCCGCAGCAACCTTGAAGTCTTCACGATCGATGGCTTCGAGATCCTCCAGATCGCTGACCAGATCTGACAAATGACGCGCGGCGGCGGCGATATCCAGTGCGTATCCGGTATAGTTTTCCTTGATCGGGCCGTTGACATGCGCACCGATGGTTTCCGCATTGGCGATGATTCGACCCAGCGGGCGCCGGACGGCCGATGCAAAATGCAGCCCGAAACCGAACCGTTCGGGGGCGGGTTTCCTCTCGGCACCAGTCTCGGCTCTATCATCGGCATCCCCCGCCAATTGGCAGTCAAAGCCGAGCAGATCGCCTGCTTCGGAACGGAGCGGCGTGATGCTCAGTGCAAAGCGCCGCGTATCGTTCCGCATATGCGTCTGAAAGATACGTTCCGCATCCAGCCCGCCCGGCAGATCGGGCGCTTCGCCTTCGAACAGGAATATGTCATTCAGGCTCCGGCCGATCCACCCGGCCTTCACAAACCGCAACGCTCCGGCGTCGATCTGCACCAATATGCCACGCTGATCCAGGCGGAGGTCCACCCTTTGCGACGGACGCAGGTCCGCCAATGCCGGATCCAATATCGGCCTTTCAAACCTTCGATGGGCCGCAGCCGCATCCTGCCATCCTGAAATGGACAGGTTAACCCAGTCTGTTGCCCTTGCCACGCTGACCCACAATTCGACGTCATTCGCCCCTTCGGCAACGGTAACCGAACGCTCGATTTTCGCACCCGTGCGCCATACCAGCATGCACAAGGCCAGCAGCGGCGGAACCGACAGGACACCTCCGTCGACACCTCCATTGGCCAGATGCAGCCGCAACAGATGTGGATCGGCAGACAGCAAGTGGCCATCCCGGTCTACGCGCCCCTGAATATCCAGCGCCAGAAAGGGCGAACGATTGCTCAACTCGGGCCGCCAGTCATTGCCGATTGCGCCGACCATGCAAGACATTGGTTCAAGCTCGCTTCTGCGGTGACGGCGTCATAACCTTCCCACAGCCCGGCTTGTTCGACGCTCGCAGGCTGGTCGCCGCGCAAACAGCGGACAAGTTCGGCTGCATCGTCCGCACCATAGCCGCAAGCGCGAAGCACGGTCAGGAATGCCGCGATGTTGCCACTGTCGATGAAGCGATACAGCATGTCAGCGCCCAGCCCGCATTTCTTGGTCAGCCCGGCGATGAACATTGGCAGGCCGGCGGTGCGCGGGTCTGACAATTCATCCCACATCCCTTCCGGCAGAAAATAGGCGAGCTTTGCCGCACTTGCCTGCAGCGAACGGCCTTCGTTGCGCGCTGACAACATCCGGTTGCACGCCTTGACATAAGCGTCGCGTGGCTGCGCCATGCCCCGGTCGTCAAGCGTGCTGAGCACCGCAACGGTCCGCCAGGCAAGCGGATGCAGTATCTCTCCGGGAATTTGCATCATCAGTGCCTCGGGGTCGAAATTCTGCGCCAGACTGTCGGCGATCAGCACGGCACGGGCAGATTCGGACACGACCGGATTCGGATCATGCAGCAGCCGGGCGGGCAATTGCGCCCGAACGTCGGCAAGACAGGGCTGCAGGGTCTTGCGGATGCGATTTTCCGCAACACGGGCGATGCAGAAATCGATCAGCGCTGTATCCCGCAGCAATCCGGACTTTGTGAGCGTATCCCAGCTTGCCGACTCCGTCGGGTGCGCGGGCGGGCGGATGCCGCCCTCAACCCCGATCACCAGCTGCTTCAATGCGAGACGGACCGAGGCCTGAAGCTCTTCGCTTGGCAGTTCGCCGCTTTTCGGAAACAGCAGGCAGGCGACATCATTTGCCTGCTGCTGCTCCATTGCAGCGCAGGCCGTCGCCGTGGCCAGTAACAGTGAATCTCCAGCGTCGGACAAATCGGGTCTCGATCAATTCAAACTAACGGCGAAATATAGGCTTTCTGCGGTTAATTTGCGTTTAACTCTGATTTCCCTCGCATTGGCACAAGCTGAACCACAATCATCAGCACAATCAGCAGCTTGAGCGCAGCGACCGCATATCCCGCTCCGGCCATTATCGCGAGGATCAGTGCAAGCGTCAGCGGCGACAACAGCCTTGCCGCAATAGGCAATCGCGATGCGGCACCGTTGATGGCCAATCCCCCGAACGAGATTGTGAGGAACAGGCCCTCGGCGCCCCCGACTTCTCCCCGCAGATTGACAAAGAGAGCGGCAAGCAGGACGGCAACGGCCAGCCAGCCCGCACCCCCCAAATTGCCAGCGCGATAATTGGCCTGGTTTGTGCGCCGTCGGACAGCCAATCCCGCGATGGCAACGAACCCTGACCAATAGCTGGCGACGGAAAATGCCAGGCCAGCCGAAATTGCGGCCAATGCCGCAGCGGCGACAGGCATCCACTGCGCCAATGCCTGCCACCAGCCTGTTGAATTCCAACGGGAAATGGCGGCATCGCTCAACCGCTCCACAGCAAGATCGAGCCAGCCGGACGTTGCTGTCGGCAGGCGGATTGCGCTTGCGATAACGGTCGCCGAATTGGCAGCACGACAATGGATGGCTACAGCCTCAGGCGATCGGTCTGGTCGCGACTGTGCAACCGGATATCCGGCCTGCAATGCCTTGCGCAGCAGAAACGAGTCGAGACTCCAGCCATCCGGCAGTTCGATCGCATCGCCGATCAGCGACGGATCAAGAACGGCAATGCCCGCCCAACGGCGGTTCAGATCGATCCTTTCAAAATCGGCATATGCCGGATCCTCTGCCAAGCTGAAAATTGTCTCGGTCTGGGCCCTGATCACCTCATCCAGTACGGCAGGCGCAATCCATATTGCGGCATTCTGGACCAGAACCAGGTCGGTCTCCTGGGCAAAGCGGGCGGCCTCGGGGCCGCTGCGCAGCAAATCGACGGAAACACCCTGCTGTCGCAGGTTTTCCACCAAAGCCAGCAATTCACCCGGCACCACTTCCACAGCTATGGCGAACGCATCAATGCCAAGCGATCGCAGCGCCTGGATCGAGTGGAACAGTTGCGCATGCCCCGATATGTTTGGACGCAATAGGGACGAGCAATCCGCCTCGCTCAGACAGAGCAACGCGCGAGAAATGCCGCGTGTAGAAAGCTGGCCGCCATTCATGGCATCGCTATGCAGCAGCCGCAGGAAATTCCAAGTGATATTGAACGAAGCTGTTAGCGGGAAACCAATCCGGCGGATTCAATCTGGCCGATAGCGCTGCCGATTTTCCTGAGAATGACGGGATCTCCGGGTGCGCCGACCGCCCCCTCTTCGGCCAATTGCATCAGTTCGGTTACGCCAAAGCTCGCCGCCAGACCCTTCAGCCGATAGCAGCTATATTGCCAATTGGCATCGCACCGCGATCGGCCGAGCAAATCCAGTTGCCGCTTCGCACTATCGATGAAAGCCTTGCGCAATTCCGCAATCAGGGCGGCATCGTCACCTGCTGCGGCAGTCAAAGCTGTGTCAAAAGCGCCATAATCCATCGACATAATGCACTATTTATCCACAGGCTGGTTAACTTTGCGTTTCAACCTACCTAAAAGATGGTAAATATGTCCCATGACGGCACATTCGAAAATAGTCGAAATCAATCGCTCATCGGGCGATCCCGCTTCTGCTGAACCGGTTCTGGATGCCCATGAACACCCGGACGAACAACCGGGCGAGGCCGATGCGACGGCGGATCAGCCGGAAGATTATTGGTATGAAGACGAGGCCACCCCGCCGCGTTCCTGGGGCAAAATCCTGATCGCATCCGCGCTTGCAATGGCGGCAATTGGCTGGACCGGCTTTTTCCTGTGGGCCTATCTGGGCGAAATCGTCGCCGTGCCGGAGCCGACAAGGATAAGCGGGCTGATTGTCGAATGGTCGGCTCCGATGGCGGTTATCGGCGTGCTGTGGCTGCTCGCCATGCGCATGAGCACGACGGAAGCCAAACGCTTTGGCGATGTCGCGATGCAGTTGCGGACCGAAAGCGATGCCCTGCAGGCGCGCATGCGCAATGTGAACGGCGAAATTGCGCTGGCACGGTCGTTCCTTGCGGAAAATGCCAAGGAACTTGAATCGATTGGCCGCCTGTCGGCGCAACGCCTTACCGAAGCGGCCTCCATATTGTCGGCTGCGCTCAATGATTCGGACGAACGGGCCAGGACGCTGCAGGTCGCCAGCAATGCGGCGGTCAGCAATCTTGAACAGTTGCGCAACCACCTGCCCGTCGTCACCAGCGCGGCAAAGGATGCCACGAACCAGATCGGGATTGCAGGCAACACCGCCCATGGGCAGATTCAGGCGATTATCGGCACGTTGAAGGACATGGACGAGAGCGCCGCCAAAGCCGGGAGCGCGCTTGAGACGCTGGACAGGCGCGTCATCACCAGCACGGCATCGCTCGACGAAAAGCTGGCAACGGCCAGCGGCCAGCTGACCCAGTCTGTTGAAGAGTCCGAACGCCGCGCGAATGCCCTGCTGACAGCGCTGTCGTCGGGCGTTGGCGAAGCCGAACAACGGCTGATCGAAACGGCCGACCAGCTGGATAGCCGGATGGCGGCGAGCCATCAGCGGCTGGAAGGCAATCTGGGCAGCCTGAGCGAAGCCATCGCCCATCTGGAAGCGGTAAGCGATGCGCAGGATTCAACCAGCAGGGCACTGCTGGAACGGGTCAAGATGTCGATTTCGGAATGCCGGGACGAGGTCGCCAAATTTGGGGACGATGCCAGCGACCAGATCGCAAAGCTGGCCTTCGCTGTGTCTGCGCTCAACGATCGCGGCGACGAACTGGATGGCAAGCTCGCGACAACCCGGCAGCAAACCGATGCGCTGATCGGCAAGGCAGGCGAAATGCGGGCCGATCTTGAAGCTATCACAAACGAAACCGCAGCAAATCTTGTGACGAAGCTTGACCGGGTTTCGGAAATGTTTGCCGAGGTTCAGGCTGCCTTTGCGACTGTCAACGGAGAGCTTTCGCAGGCGGATTCGGGCACGGAAGCGCTGATGCAGTCGGTGGCGTCGCTCGAACGGCTCGTATTGACCCAGAGCGAAACTGTCGGCGAATTGAGCGAGCGCTCCTCGGCCTTTCTCACTTCGCAGCACGAGCAGACCGACATGCTGTCGGCGGCAATTCTGCACACACGATCCGCGCTTGAGGAATTGTCGGGCATCGCCAACGAACAATTGGTGGCGTCGCTTCTCAGGGTTCGTGAAACGACAAGGCAGGCCGCCGAAGCAAGCCGCACGATTGTCGATGAAGAATTGGCCGACGTTGCCGACAAGATAAACGAACGGGGTCGGCTTGCCATCGAAACGGCCGTCGACGATCAGGTCAAGGCGCTCGATGCGGCCATGCGTGAGGCATTTGACCGCAATCTGACGCTGGCTAGCGATGTCGAGGAACGGATCGGCGCACAGCTCAAACTGGTCGACGAAATGGCGAGCAATTTGGAGCAGCGGGTGAACGAGGCGCACACATCATTCGCCGGTATCGACGATGAAGGCTTTGCCCGTCGCATGGCGTTGCTGACCGAATCGTTGAATTCCGCCGCGATCGACGTGGCAAAAATCCTGTCGAACGAAGTGACCGATACCGCCTGGGCCGCCTATCTGAAGGGCGATCGCGGGGTGTTCACCCGCCGCGCAGTCCGCCTGCTCGACAGCGGCGAAGCGAAGATTATCGCCGCCCATTATGACGACGACGCCGAATTCCGCGAGCATGTGAACCGCTATATCCACGACTTTGAATCGATGATGCGCGTTCTGCTGAGCACCCGCGATGGCAATGCGATTGGCGTGACGCTGCTGTCGTCCGACGTCGGCAAGCTGTATGTTGCGCTTGCACAGGCAATCGAGCGCCTGCGGAGCTAGGGATCAGGCGCTGGCGTCGGGGCCGGCGATCAGGAAATCGAAGCTGTGTCGGTCGATCCAGTCATACACATAGCTGGCGTAGAACAGGCCGAACAGCACCGCCGATAGCAATGTGGTCCGCAGAATGACCACGCCTGGCCGGAAATTTCCCGGCGCGCCGTCGGCTTGCCCCGGAACCTTTTCCAGCCCGAGTTCCTCATGGCTGCGCACACCTATCGGGAGTATCACAAAGGCGCTCAACACCCAGAAAAGCGCATAGATCGCGATGATCGACGTCCAGTTCATGCCGTTTCCACTATCAACACATCGACAATTGGCTTCTTGCCCGTCCAGCTTGTCGCCACGCGGCGAACGGCAAGCCGCAGATTTTCGCGCAAATCGCTCAAATCACCCCGCCAGTCGCGGACAGCTTTCTCAGCTGCCGCCGCCGCCTCGTCGAGGAAGTCGTCAACTTCCTCCTCGATCGGAATACCGTGCAGCCGGATCACCGGGTCGCCCAGCAGATTATTGTCGCCGTCGAGCGCAATGGCAACATTGATGATCCCGTACCAGGATAGCCGCCGACGCTGGGTCAGCGTTTCGCCATCCGATGCGATAATCGTATCGCCGTCGAGCACGAGCCGTCCGGTGCGCTCATGGCCCACCTGTTCGGGGCCGTCCGGCGCCAGACGGATGACATCGCCATTCGACTGGACAATTGTTCTGGGCACGCCCTGCGACTGTGCGAACCGGGCCTGTTCGGCCATGTGGCGGCGTTCGCCATGCACCGGCACAAGGATTTCCGGCCTGACCCATCCGTAAAGCTGCGCCAGTTCCGACCGCCCCGGATGCCCCGACACATGAACATGCCCCTGCTTTTCGGTGACCATGATGATGTTCCGGCGCGCCAACTGGTTCATGACGTGGCCGATGGCCATTTCATTCCCGGGAATCTGCTTTGAGGAAAAAATCACGGTATCGCCAGCTTCCAGCTTCACCGGATGATTGCCCTCCGCGATCCGCGCCAAGGCAGCCCGCGCCTCGCCCTGCCCGCCGGTTGCAACAACCATCACCTGATTGCGGGGAATGTCATCGACCGCTTCCATGTCGACGGTTTCAGGCAGATTCTTGAGATATCCGGTTGCCTGCGACGCTTCGACAATCTTGTGCAATGATCGCCCGGCGAAACATAATTTGCGTCCGGCCTCGCGCGCGACATCGGCCAGCGTCTGCAACCGCGCACTATTTGACGCAAAGGTTGTCACAACCACCCTGCCCCGCGCCTCGCTGACAAATTTCAGCAAATCCGCGCGCACGCTCGCCTCGCTGCCGCTGGGATTGGCATTGAAGACATTGGTTGAATCGCAAACCATGGCGAGAACGCCTTCGTCACCAATCGCCGTCAGTTGCTCCGCACCTGCGGGCGTTCCGAGTATCGGATCCTCGTCCAGCTTCCAGTCGCCAGTGTGGAAGACCTTGCCATAAGGGGTGTCGATCACCAGCGCGCTCATTTCGAGGATCGAATGCGCCAGCGGCACGAAGCGGATGTCGAACGGCCCCAGATTGATCTGGCCTTCCATCGGCACGATGTTCAGTTCGACGTCGTCCGATATGCCCTGTTCTTCGAGTTTCCCCTGAATCAGCGCCGCAGTGAACGGCGTGGCATATAGCGGCACACCAAGGTCAGCGGCGAGATAGGGGACAGCGCCGATATGATCCTCATGCCCGTGGGTCAGGACAATGCCCAACAGGTCGGCCTTGCGGTCTTCGATAAATTCCAGATCGGGCATGATCAGATCGATACCCGGATAGTCTTCATGGCCGAAGGTCACACCCAGATCGACCATGATCCATTTGCCCTGACAGCCATAGAGATTGGCGTTCATGCCAATCTCGTCCGACCCGCCAAGCGCGAGGAACAGCAATTCGTTTTTCGGATTTGTCATGCCCCGCTTTCGCGGTTTGCATAGAGCTTGGCAAGCCCGCGCAAGGTCAAATCGGGCTCAACCCTGTCGAATAGATGGCTATGTTGCTGGAACAGGGCGGCAAGGCCGCCGGTCGCGATGACCTTCACCGGCCTGTTGATCTCTGCTTTCATGCGCCCGAGCAGACCTTCGATCAGCCCGACATAACCGAAATAGATGCCGATCTGCATTTGCCCCACCGTGTCGCGGCCGATCACGCTTTGCGACGGTGGCGGTTCGATGGCGATGCGCGGCAGCATCGCGGCGGCATTATAGAGCGCGTCGAGCGAAAGGTTGATACCCGGCGCAATGCTGCCACCCAGATAGGATCCATCGGCGCCGATATGATCGAAGGTTGTGGCAGTGCCAAAACTGATGACAATCTTGTCTACACCCGGTTCCAGCGCCTGTGCGGCGATGGCGTTGACCGCACGGTCCGCTCCCAGCGCGCGTGGCTCGTCAACCTTCAATGCGATACCCCAGCCCACAGGTTCGCGCCCGGCGACAAGTGCATCGATGCCGAAATATTTTCGGGCAAGAACCTGCAGGTTGTGCAGCGCGCGCGGCACCACGGTTGCGATGATCACTGCATCGATTTCGCTCCGCTTGTGCCCCTCCATCTGCAGCAACTGGTCAAGCCAGACGGCATATTCGTCGGCCGTGCGCCGGGCGTCGGTCGCGATCCGCCAGCGTTGCACGATTTCACCCGCAGCATCGACCAGCGCAAATTTGACGTTGGTGTTGCCGTTATCAACCGCAAGAAGCATCGCCACTGTCCTTGTTAGATCAGGAATATATCGGCCGCGTGAATGGCACGGATTTCGCTGTCCGCCAAGCGCAGCCTGAGCGCGCCATCATCGCTGAGCCCCGCAAAAAGCCCGTCGATCTGCTCACCGTCAGGAAGATTGACGCGCAGTGCGGTGCCTTTGGGATGCGCCGCCGCTTCCCAGGCACGTAGCAGGTTGGCCAGAGGCTGCTGCCGCCACTGCTGCAACCGGGATGCGAACTGGTCGGCCAATATCTCGCAGACCGCTTGCGCAGCGGGCGGGTTGGCGCCCAGTGCGCCAAGATCGCTGACAGGGCGTCCGATATCCACCGGATGCCAGACCAGATTGATGCCAAAACCAGCGACAATCGCATCGCCCGCCCGTTCGAGCAGGATGCCGCACAGTTTTTGCCCATTGGCTGACAGCACATCATTGGGCCATTTCAGCTGGATCGCGACGTCCGGTGCAATCAGCCCGATCGTGTCATGGGCGGCAAGTGCCGCGACGAAAGCCAGCGTTGATGGCGACGAATCACCGGGCACGAGCCGCGCGATCGTGCTCGCATAGAGGTTGCCTGCCGGGCTGGCCCAGTCTCGGCCCATTCGCCCCCGGCCACCACCCTGCTGGTCGGCGCGCAACCACAGGCCCTCTGGTGCGCCCGCAGCAGCGCGCGCAAGCAGATCGGCGTTGGTGGAACCGGTCAGCGCGACCTGCTCGAACAAAATGCTCAGAACAAGGCTCCGGCGGCTTGCGCGGTTACCGCTGTCAGTGCGGGGATGGCGAAATAGCCCAGCGGTGAAACTGCGAGCGCCAATACGCCGCCGCTCCAGCGCAGCAGTCCGTCATCGGCTGAAGCCAGCTTGTCGGCCGGTTCGTCAAAATACATCGTCTTGACGACCTTCAGATAATAATAGGCACCGATTACCGACGCCGCGACACCGATGATGGCGAGCGGGAACAGCCCTGCCGCCACCGCCGCATTGAACACCACCAGCTTTCCCCAGAAGCCGAAAAGTGGCGGAATACCGGCGAGGCTGAACATGAACACCGCAAATACCGCCGCAAGCAAAGGCTGCGATTTTGAAAGCCCGGCAATATCCGCCATGCCTTCCTTCATTTCGCCGTCACGGCCCTTCAACTGCATCAGGCAGATGAACCCGCCCAGCGTCATCGCGACATAGATGGCGAGATAGACGAGCATGGCCGAAACCCCCTGCTCGGTGCCGGCGGCCAACCCGATCAGCAGAAATCCGACATTGTTGATCGAGCTATAGGCCAGCAGGCGTTTGAGGTTTTGCTGACCAATCGCCCCGACCGCACCGATGATGATCGACATCAGCGCAACGACTCTCACGATCTGCTGCCACGCCTGCACCTGATTGCCGAATGCCTCAACGACGATGCGAATAAGGAGCGCGCTGGCGGCAACCTTGGGCGCGCTGGCGAAGAAGGCAGTCACCGGCGTCGGTGCGCCTTCATACACGTCGGGCGTCCACATATGGAATGGTGCGGCGCTGATCTTGAAGGCAAGTCCCGAGAGAACGAAGACCAGTCCGAAAAGCAGGCCCATGCCGATATCGCCGGTCATCGCCTTGCCGATGGTTTCAAAGCTGGTCGATCCGGTGAAGCCGTAGAGCAGCGACATGCCGAACAGCAATATGCCGCTGGCGAGCGCGCCAAGGACAAAATATTTGAGCCCCGCTTCTGCCGAGCGCCCATCGTTGCGGGCAAAGCTCGCAAGGACATAGGCGGCGAGACTGTTGAGTTCGAGGCCGATATAGAGCGTCAGCAGGTCGGTGGCCGAAACCATCACCCCCATGCCGACGGCGGCAAGGATGATCAGCACCGGATATTCGGCGCGCATCGCGCCCATTCGTTCGAGCGCCCTGGGCGCGATCATCAGCGACACAGCCGCTGCGAAATAGATCAGGATCTTCGCAAAACTGCCAAAGGCATCGGCGCGGTACAGGCCATCAAAGGCCGAGACGTCGGTTCCGGCGCACAGATAATGCACCGCATAGGCACCGGCGCCGACCAGCGCCGCGACTGACAACAGGCTGACCAGGCGACCGGCTTCCTGCCGCCATGCGGCAATGATCAGCAGCACGAGGCTCGAAAAGCTGAGGATCAGCTCCGGACGGACCAGCGAGAGCGAGGTTGAAAGGTCCATTAGTGTGCGGCCCCCTCTGGCCCTGAAACTTTAGAGTTCGCATGTTCGCCGCCATGCGCTTGCACGCGATATCTGGCGGTCGTCTTGTCATGTTCCTTGAGCTTGCTGTCGCCCGCAGGGGCCGCGCGCTCAATCCGTTCTACGATTGTCGCGACGTCGCGGCGGATGGGGCTGAGGAAAGTTTCGGGATAGACACCCATCCACAGCACGGCCGCAGCAATCGGGGCCAGCAGCCACAATTCGCGATTGTCCAGATCGGGCATCGCTGCAGCATCGGCATTCACCTGCTCGCCAAAGGCCACGCGGCGATAGAGATAGAGCATATAGGCTGCGCCAAGGATGATACCCGTGGTCGCGATCAGCGTTGCCCAGGTCGACACCTTGTATGCGCCCGCCAGCGAGAGGAATTCACCCACAAAACCGCTGGTTCCGGGCAGTCCGACGCTCGCCATGGTGAACAGCATGAAGAACAGCGCATATTTGGGCATGTTGATGCTGAGCCCGCCATAACGGCTGATCTCGCGCGTGTGCAGCCGGTCGTAGATCACCCCGACGCACAGGAAGAGCGCGCCCGAAACAAGCCCGTGGCTGAGCATGACGATGATCGCGCCTTCGATACCCTGCTGGTTGAAGGTGAACAGCCCGACCGTCACGATCGCCATATGCGCGACCGAGCTATAGGCGATCAGCTTCTTCATATCGTCCTGCACCAGCGCGACAAGGCTGGTATAGACCACCGCCACCATCGACAGCCCGAAGATCAGCCAGATGAACTGCGCCGATGCCTCGGGGAACATCGGCAGTGAGAAGCGCAGGAAGCCATAGCCGCCCATCTTCAGCAATACGCCGGCCAGGATCACCGAGCCTGCCGTCGGCGCCTGAACGTGCGCGTCGGGAAGCCAGGTGTGCACCGGCCACATCGGCATCTTGACGGCGAAAGAGGCAAAGAAGGCGAGCCACAATATCGTCTGCGCCTGTGGCGGGAAATCATGGTTGAGCAGAGTCGGTATATCTGCCGTTCCCGCTTGCTGGATCATCCACAGCATCGCCAGCAGCATGAAGACCGAGCCGAGCAGCGTATAGAGGAAGAATTTGTAGGA
>JADLBY010000099.1 GCA_020847445.1 Sphingomonadaceae bacterium
ACCCGACTGCTGACCCTCGGGCTGAGCCTCTGGTCCGTGATGACGGCAGTGTCTGGCCTTGCGAAGAATGGAGCGATGCTCGCCGGGGCGCGGGTTGGCGTGGGGATCGGCGAAGCCACGGCAAGCCCCTCAGCCTATTCGTTGCTGTCCGACTGGTTTCCAAAGGAAAAGCGCGCGACGGCCCTCGCCATATATTCCTCCGGCCTTTACCTCGGCGGCGGGCTCTCCCTGCTGATCGGGGGCCAGATCGTCGAGCGTTGGGATGCCGCATTTCCCGCGCGTTCTGGACCGATGGGACTGGCCGGCTGGCAGGCGGCCTTCATGACGGTTGGCATCCCCGGCTTGCTTCTCGCGCTTTGGGTTTCAACTTTGCGCGAGCCGGTGCGCGGGCAGATCGATGGCATTGTCACGCCACCCGCTGAACACCCCTTCCGCGATTTTCTCAAGGAACTGATAACGGTGATTCCGCCCCTCACCCTGCTGAGTGCGGGCATGCGGGGCAATCGCGCGCTGGCTGTCAATTTGGCTGCAGCGCTGCTGATCGGAGGGGCGGCGGCGGTGCTGATCCGACTGACCGGATCGATCCCGCAGTGGGTGGCGGTCGGGATCGGGGCCTATGCCGTATTTTCCTGGGCCAGCGCATTGAAGGAACGCGATCCGCCGGCTTTCCGCTTGATCTGGGGAACGCCAGCGTTCCTTTACACAACGCTTGGCTATGGCTTGATCGCCTTCCAGAGTTATGCGGTGAGCTTCTGGGCCGCCCCTTATGTCGAACGCGTATTGGGAGCGTCAAAAAGCGAAGCCGGTTTCTGGGTCGGGGGGCCGGGAGCATTGGCCGGTTTTCTGGGTGTCATTGCGGGCGGCAGAATTGCCGATCATCTTCGCAAAACGAATCCTGCGGGCCGGATACTGGTCGTCCTTCTGGCGCCGCTGGTGTCGATGGTGCCTTTCGTGATCGCCTTTACGACAGACAGTGCCACGATCTTCTATGCCGCCCATTTCTGTGCAGCGATTTTCACCAGCGCCGCGCTGGGCGGAACGGCGGCCACGACGCAGGACCTCGTCTTGCCCAGAATGCGCGGCGTAGCAACTGCAACCTTCTTTCTGGCGACGACGCTCGTCGGGCTTTCATTGGGGCCTTACATGGCGGGCCAGGTATCTTCGGTTACCGGAAACCTCGCAACCGGCATCCTCTCCGTGATGGCCGTTGCGCCGATTTCCGCCATCTTGCTCATTCTGGCGTATCGGTCGCTTCCGGTCGCCGAGGCGAGCCTCGTCGCGCGGGCGCGGGACGCTGGCGAGCCGATCTGACCAAGGCCGTCAGCTATTGGGGCGACCGATCGAGTGATAGTCGAACCCGGCCTGGCGCGCGACGTCAGGTTTGTAGATGTTGCGCAGATCAACAATGCACCGGGTTTGCATGATCTCTCCCAGCCGCCGCAGGTCGAGAGCGCGGAACGCATCCCATTCCGTCACGATGACCACCACATCCGCACCGGCAGCGGCCCCATAGGGGTCGGTTGCATAAGCGATGTCGGGCATCATCGCGCGCGCGATATCCATGCCCTCCGGATCAAAAGCCGTCACGATTGCGCCGCCGTCAAGCAGCGCCTGGACAATGGCCAGTGACGGGGCGTCGCGCATGTCATCGGTGTTGGGCTTGAAGGTCAACCCCAGGACCCCGACCTTGCGACCCCGCACATCGCCGCCCGCAGCTGCAATCACCTTGCGGCCCATAGCCCGCTTGCGGCTGTCGTTGACGGACACGACGGCCTCCACGATACGGACGGGCGCATCGAAATCTTCTGCGGTCTTGAGTAACGCCAGCGTGTCCTTGGGAAAGCAGGAACCGCCATAGCCCGGCCCGGCGTGCAGGAATTTCGATCCAATGCGATTATCGAGCCCGATCCCGCGCGAGACGTCCTGAACGTCAGCACCAACAGCTTCACACAGATCCGCGATCTCGTTGATGAAAGTGATCTTGGTGGCGAGAAACGCATTGGCGGCATATTTCGTCAGTTCGGCCGTCCGGCGCCCGGTGAACAGGATCGGCGCTTCGTTCAGGAACAGAGGCCGGTAAATTTCGCGCATCACATCACGGGCTCGTTCGTCTTCCGTGCCAATGACGATACGGTCCGGCCGCTTGAAATCGCTGATGGCAGCGCCTTCGCGCAGGAATTCCGGATTTGAGACGACCGCCCATTCGACCTTTGGGGCGACTTCGCGCAGGATGCGTTCGACTTCGTCTCCCGTACCGACCGGAACCGTGGATTTGGTAACGACAACGGTCGGCTTTGTGACGGCCGCCGCAATGTCCCGCGTCGCCTGATAGACATAGGAAAGATCGGCGTGACCGTCTCCGCGCCGCGATGGCGTTCCAACTGCAATGAACACTGCGTCTGCATCGGCAACCGACGCCGCGAGATCGGTGGAAAAGGAAAGACGATTGGCTTCTGCATTGGTGCGAACCAGCGCTTCAAGGCCCGGCTCATAAATGGGCATCACGCCGCTGCGCAGGGCATCAACCTTGCGTGCATCGAGATCGACGCAAACGACGTTGTGGCCAAAATCGGCAAAGCAGGCACCGGATACAAGGCCAACATAGCCTGCACCAATCATCGTAATGTTCATCGGCAACCCTTATCCAAATCGCGTTCAGCCCAATAACCGTCAATCATTAACGCGCCAATACCAACGAAAAGGGCCGATCTTTCGACCGGCCCCCTCGTTTCAATCCTTGTGGGATCGAATGGCTTACATGCCCGAACCCGGACCGTAGGTGATTTCCACACGACGGTTCTGGAGTTCGCGCACGCCATCGGCGGTTTCAACGCGCGGGGCGCTTTCACCGAAGGCCTGAGTGCTGATGACGCCGCCCGGGATGCCCTTACCTTCAAGGTAAGCGCGAACCGATGCGTTACGACGTTCGGACAAGCCGACGTTGTACTTCGGTGTGCCCGACTTGTCGGCGTGGCCGGCAAGCATGACTTGGGCCTGACCGCAATCGGCATAGGCACCAACCGCGCTGTCCAGAATCCCGGCTGCTTCAACCGTGACGTCCGACTTATCCCACTCGAAGAACACGATGTACGGTCCAGGCGAGCAGACTGCCGGCGGCGGCGGTGGCGGAGGAGGCGGTGGCGGCGGTGGCGGAGGTGCCGGCGGCTCGCCAAAATTGTAGATCAGGCTGCCCAGCAAGCTGTGCGACCGATAACGACCGTCGGCAGAACGGCCCGCCAGATCGACAACGCGATAGCTGTCGGCATTGAAGAAGCGGTACTTCAGGCCAATGTCCCAATGATCCGACAATGGAAGCCGAACGCCTGCGATTGCCTGCCAGGCAAAGCCGGTGTCCGAATCGTCAATGGAGTCCGCAGCCGCACCGACCGCGTAGCTTCCCTTGACGCGGGCGACACCGCCACCCACTCCAACGAAACCATTGAGGCCATCATCGTCACCGAAATCGAGCATGCCGTTCAGCATGAAGCTCAGCACCGAAGTGTCGCCATTGATGTTGCCGAACGTGCCGGCAGGGGCGTTCGTCACGCCCGAGCTGCCCGGGATCGGGAAGGTCACAGCAGAGGCTATCGAATTTGCACCTGCCTTCTTGTAGCCAACTTCCGACTCAAGGCGGAACCCGCCAAAGTCATAACCGATGATGCCGTCGATATCGTAACCCGTGTCGCT
>JADLBY010000100.1 GCA_020847445.1 Sphingomonadaceae bacterium
CTATCGCCACATCAAAGCATGTCATATTTTCGGCGCCTGCCGATCAAAAAATGCCGAAATGCGTTGCAGACACTGGTTTCGCACCGGATCGGCCTCGCGCAATAGTTCATGTGCCGCTTCGTCACCGAACAGCAACAGCTCCGCATGCGGCAGGCGTTTGGCGGCGCGCTCAATCCGCCCGGTATCGACCAGCTTGTCCGCCCTTGTCGCCAGCAACAGCACCGGAACGGTGACGCTTTCCATCATTCCGGGCGTGTCCAGCAGCCGGATCGATGCGATCGCCCTTTCGACCCAGTGCCAGCTTGGCGGGCCAAGCCGCACATCCGGTCGCGCCTCCCACCAGTAAAGTTCGTCCGCATAACGGCCGGCATCGTGCGTCAGGATTTTTGAGCGAACATTCAAGGGCGAGCCGGGCTTCTCGCCCTCTTTCCAGGCGGCACGGTCTGGATCGCCCAGGGCACCCAGAATGCGCGCCAGGCTGTGATATAGCGGATAAGGCAGCCCCATTGTGTGAAGCCCCAGCATCGGGGCGGACAAGGCAACCGCATCGGGGTCGATGGCCTTTTCGCACAGGGCGCGCATCGCCAAATGCCCACCCATGCTGTGCGCCACCACGACATGGGGGCCGGGATTTTCCCGTTTCCAGTCACGCCAGAAGCCCGCCAGATCGGTGATCCATGTCGAAAAATCATCGATGTGGCCGATGCGTGGATCGACAAGCAACCGTCCTGATCCCCCCTGGCCACGCCAATCGATTGCCGTCACGCGCCATCCCTGCCGGGCAAACTGGTCGAGCATTTCGAGATATTTCTCGTAATGATCACCCCGTCCGGGAAGGAACAGCAGCGAACCCCGGGCCGTTTCCGCCATCGCTCCCCCAGCGGAAAGTGCAGGCCAAACGATACGGCGAATCTTCCAGCCATCGCCTGCAATCCAGAAATCTTCGCGGGCATAAACCGGGATGGCACGCCTTATCGTTTCCGTTGGGGCTTCGGGCATGATTACCTTTTGGTAAGCTCTGATGGTTAACAGTGCTGCAATATGGATCAGTCATTCCTCGCTTACGCGCTGCTTGGCGGCTTGGCAATCGGCCTGCTGGTGTCGATCTATTCGGACATCCGCCATAGGCTTATTTACAATTTGGTGACGGGATCGATCGCGCTCGCGGCCCCGCTCTACTGGATCGCAACAGGCACTTTCGGCTGGCCGCAGATCGGCATCTATCTGGCGACCGGGGCCGCGACTTTCCTGTTCTTTGCGCTGTTTTTCCGCTTCGGAATGATGGGCGGCGGCGATGTAAAGCTGTTCGGTGCCGTCGCGCTTTGGTTTCCGCCGCTGGTCGTCATCAAGTTTGTTTTCAACGCCAGCCTTCTGGGTGCGCTGGTAACCATAATCTTTTTCATCGTTCACAAGGTCAGAAAAGGAGGCGGCGCGGTCCGGGTTCCTTACGGCGTCGCGATTTCGCTCGCCGGGCTTTGGTGTGCCGGTGAACAGTTTTTTAACCATTTTGGGTGAATAGCTGTCTCATTCAGGGGACCGTTCAGGAGCTTGTTCGTCATGGATAGGAAAAAAGTCATATTGCTGGTCTGCGCGCTGCTGATTGCCGCAGTAACCGCCTTCATGGCTCGCAGCATGTTTGCTGGTGGGTCTGCACCGAAGGCCGTTGCGCAAAAGCCGGTGCCAACAGGACCACAGGTAATCGTGGCGACCCGGGCCCTGCCCGTCGGCACGATCATCACCGCCGATTCCTTCCGCTACCAGCCGTGGCCGAAAGAGCTCGTCGAGGAAGCCTACTTCATCAAGAAGGAAGGCGAAGCCGATGCAACCGAGCAGCTGGTCGGCACCGTGGTGCGCAATCCAATCACTGCCGGTCAGCCGATCACGCATGGTTCGCTGGTCGCACCGGGCGACCGGGGCTTCCTGGCGGCAGCGCTTGGCCCTGGCATGCGCGCCGTTTCCGTTCCGGTTTCCGCGCTGACGGGTGTTTCCGGCTTTGTTTTCCCTGGCGACCGCGTCGACCTTGTATTGACTCAGAATGTCGCCGGTGGCGCTGGCCAGCCGTTGAAGGTTTCGGAAACCGTGATACGCAATCTGCGCGTCCTGGCCACCGACCAGCGTTCTACGCCGACCGTCGACGACAAGGGCAATTCGGTGCCTTCGAAATATAAGCTGGTGACGCTTGAGGTTACCCCGCGCATTGCCGAAAAAATTGCCGTCGCACAGACGATTGGCACGCTCAGCCTTTCGCTCCGCTCGCTGGCCGACAACGCCGCCGAACTGGAACAGGCGCTGGCGTCGGGCGATGTGAGCCTGCCCAAGGGCGCAACCGCAGAGGAAGAGGAAAAAATCCTCGCTTCGATCCAGAAGCAGCCGACGGCAGGCCCGACCACCTATTCGACCGGTGGCGATGTATCGCGCTTCCAGCGCAGCACGCCGCCTGCCGTCACGCCAGTCGCGGTCGCAACCGAAGCAATCCGGGTCGAAAAGCAGATTGAAAAAGTCCGTCGTGGCAGTGTCGTGCGCGTCTCGCGCGGTGGCACCGTCGAAGAAGTTTCCGTGGACCGGAGGTAATTGAAATGACCATCAAGACCATCATGAAATCCGGCACGGCAGCGATTGTCCTGTCTGGAATCCTGGTAGCTCCGCTCGCGGCAGCTCCGGCCAGGACCCAGACTGTATCAAATGCCAAGCCCACCGAAAAACTGTTCGTGCTGTCGATCGGTCGTGGCGAACAGGTCAACCTTCCGGTTGGTGTCAGCGACGTCGTTGTCGCCAATCCGGCGGTTGCCGATGTCGATGTTCGCAGCCCCAAACAGCTGTATATCCTTGCGAAAGGCCCCGGCGAAACCACGGTTTACGCAACCGATGCTGCCGGACGTACAGTCTATTCGGCAACGGTGCGCGTCGGCAACAACCTCGACTCCGTAGACCAGATGCTGATGGTTGCGATGCCCGAATCGGACATCAAGGTAACGACCATGAACGGCGTGGTGCTGCTCACCGGTACGGTCGCCCAGCCCGAAGATGTGCAAGAGGCTGAATCGCTGGTTCAGGCCTTTGTAGGCACCGAAACCAAGGTGGTCAGCCGCATCAAGACCGCGGTGCCGCTGCAGGTGAACTTGCAGGTTCGCATTGCCGAAGTGAGCAAGTCGCTGTCCAAGGAAGTGTCGTCCAACTTCAACTCGCGCGATCGCGATGGCGGTAGTGGCAACGGCTTCCTTTTCGTCCCCTCGCGCGGACGCAATGTGGCCACCTGGTCCAACGGCGTCGATCCGGTCACGGGTCAACCCTTCACCAACGTGCTGTTCAATGCGCCTGCCAACGGCAATGCGTTGAACATGGCGAAGAACCTGTTCGGCATCGATTTCGCGCTTGGGCTCGACTTTGCCGAACGCAACGGGCTTGCCGCCACACTGGCACAGCCGAACCTGACCACCGTGTCTGGGGAAACGGCTGAATTCCTGGCGGGTGGCCAGTTTCCGATCCCCGTCGCCGACAATTTCGGCGCGGTGACCATCCAGTTCCGCGATTATGGCGTCAGCCTGCGCTACACGC
The DNA here is from genome assembly GCA_020847445.1 of Sphingomonadaceae bacterium. Classification (GTDB taxonomy): domain Bacteria; phylum Pseudomonadota; class Alphaproteobacteria; order Sphingomonadales; family Sphingomonadaceae; genus Sphingorhabdus_B. Next base: position 3,556 of record JADLBY010000100.1, read on the forward strand.
CGACAGTGCAGGCCGATGGCCGGATATTGTTGCGTGTCCGCCCCGAAGTGTCGGATATTTCGACGCAGGGCGCCGTCCGTATCGCGGGCACCGAAATTCCTGCGATCACGACCCGTATGGCGGAAACGACCGTCGAACTGGGATCGGGCGAAAGCTTCATGATCGCGGGCCTGATGTCGAATTCGGCCAGCACGTCGATCGACAAGTTTCCGGGCCTGGGCGATGTTCCCATCCTTGGAACGTTGTTCAAATCGAACGGCTGGAAACGCAACGAAACCGAGCTGGTCATCGTCGTCACACCCTATCTGGTGAAGCCGGTTTCGGAAGGCGAAATCAAGCTGCCGACCGATGGCTACCACACGCCGCATGATCTTGAACGGCTGCTGCTGAACAAGACTGCCAGCAACAAGGGCGACGCCCAGCGGCCGATTCCGACCGTGGCCACAGACAGTGTCGGCGGCCCGGAATTCGGCAGCGTCAGCGAAGCCGCCCCCGCGGTCGGCGCAAAGCAGGCCAAGGCCAAGGACGGCGAAGGCGCTTCGGCTCCTGGTTTCAGCTTCAACTGATCGACGAGAGGATTATCTCAATGCGTGCAAATCTCATCCTTACCGCATCATTGGCCTTCACTCTCGCAGGGTGCGGAGCTTCGGGTGCCAACACATCGATGTATTCGACCAACCAGCCGGTGGTGCAGCGCACCAACTATGCGCTCGACGTCAATGTTGACGGCGTTTCCGGGGTTTCGGCCTTCGAACAAGGCCGTGTTGCCGAATGGTTCGAAGCGTTGAAGTTGCGCTTTGGCGACCGGGTCGCTGTCGACTATGGCAGTGCCTTCGCCGATGCATCGATCAACAGCGCGATTGCCGAGGCCGCTGCAAAGCACGGTGTGCTGATGTCGGCCACGCCGCCTGTCACCGCCGGCAATATCGCGCCCGGCACCGTTCGTGTGGTCGTTACGCGCTCCTCCGCTGAAGTGCCCGACTGCCCGAACTGGTCGAAAACAAGCGAATCAAACTTCGACGCTTCGTTGAGCCCGAATTACGGCTGCGCCGTGAACAGCAACCTCGCTGCGATGGTGGCCGATCCCGAAGACCTGGTTCGCGGTCGCGAATCGACGACCGAAAACAGCCGTGGCGGTTCTCGCAAGAAAGTTGGAGGCACGAACTGATGAACGCTCCCTGGAAAAGTGCAGCAGCGGGCGCGCGTGACCCGTTCATGGCCTATGTCTGCGACGATCTGACGCTCGATGTCATTCGCACTGTTTGCGATGATATGGGCTGGCCGCAGGAAAAGGCCTTCAAGGGCGGACTTCGCAATGCCGTGCAATCGCTTTCGGTATCGGCAAGCCCGCAGATTTTGCTCGTCGACCTGTCTGAATCGGGCGATCCGATTTCGGACATCAACGGCCTTGCCGAGGTCTGCGAACCGGGCACCGTGGTCATCGCCATGGGTCAGGTGAACGACGTTCGCCTGTATCGCGATCTGATGATGTCCGGCTTGCAGGATTATCTGCTGAAGCCGGTCAGCCCGGACGCGTTGCGCGATGCGGTTACGCATGCGCAGATGATCCTGAATGCGCCGAAACATGAAGAGGGCGCGCGCGAGCACACCCATCTTTCAACCGCAATCATCGGCACACGCGGTGGCGTAGGTGCCTCGACGATCGCAACATCGGTGGCATGGCTGTTGTCCGAACGCATGGGACATCTGACCGGCATGCTTGATCTCGACGTCCATTTTGGCACGGGCGCGCTTGCGCTCGATCTCGAGCCGGGCCGCGGATTGACCGACGCTATCGACAATCCCAGCCGCATTGATGGCCTGTTCATCGAACGGGCGATGATCAAGGCGAATGACAAATTGTCGATCCTGTCGGCAGAGGCACCGATCAGCAGTCCGATTCTTACCGACGGATCGGCATTTTTCCAGCTGCAGGAAGAATTCCGCGTCGCGTTCGAGAATTCGATAATCGATTTGCCGCGCAGCATGCTGATTGCCTACCCGCACCTCCTGCAGGATGTGAATGTGGTCGTGGTGGTCTGCGAACTTACGCTGTCGTCCGCGCGTGATGCGATCCGGCTGCTCGCCTGGCTCAAATCCAACGCGCCCTCGTGCCAGACTATCGTGGTTGCCAACCGCGTGCAGGCCGGCGGGCTGGAAATATCGCGTTCCGACTTCGAAAGCTCGATCGAGCGCAAGCTGGATCTGCTGATCCCGTTCGACCCCAAATCGACGGCACAGGCGGCGAAACTGGGCAAGCCTGTGGTCGACGCGGTTCGGTCCAGCAAAGTCTCGTCGGGCATCGTTGCGCTGACCGAGCTGATCAAATCGAATGTTGCACAGGAAGAAGGCGGCGAAGAGTCGAAGGCTTCCGGCAAGAAATCGATGATGAGCGGCTTCAAATCGCTGCTGGCAAAAAAGTAATTGGCTGAAACGGCCGTTGCGGTTTTCGTAATCGCAACGGCCCCAAAGTAGGTTTGGCATTTGGCATGAACAACTTGGTGCTGATATTCGGAGCTATGGTTTCGCTTGGCCTCATCGTCTTTGCGCTGATGGGTCCGGCAACCGGCAAGGCGGCCAATCGTCGGCTGGGTGCTGTCAAGATGCGGCATTCGGATTCGGTCGACGTCAAGCTGGAACAGCAGATGCGCAAGGCGGTGGCGGCGCGCAAGCCGCTGTCGTTCAATGCCGAAGACAAGATGTCGATAACCGACAGGCTGCGCCTGCGCCTGCAACAGACCGGCAAGGGCTGGACCCTGAGCCAGTATCTGTATGTCATGGTCGGCATCTTCGTGATTGCCTTTGCAGCGCTGCTACTGCGCGGGGCGCCGATGACCCTTGGGCTGGGACTGTCGATGTTTCTGGCATTGGCATTGCCGCATTTTGCGGTCGGCTATCTGATCAAGAAGCGCATCACCAACTTCACATCAAAATTTCCGGAAGCGATCGAGCTGCTGGTTCGCGGTCTGAAGTCCGGTCTTCCGGTCGGGGAAACGCTCGGCGTCGTGGCCCGCGAAATTCCTGGCCCGGTAGGCGAAGAGTTCAAGCTGGTGACCGAAAAGATCAAGATCGGCAAGACCATGGAAGATGCGCTGCAGGACACGGCGGACCGGTTGGGCACGCCCGAATTCCAGTTTTTCGTGATCACCCTCGCCATCCAGCGCGAGACAGGCGGCAATCTGGCCGAAACCCTGTCGAACCTGGCCGATGTCTTGCGCAAGCGCGCCCAGATGAAGCTCAAGATCAGGGCAATGTCATCGGAATCCAAGGCATCCGCCTATATCGTGGGTTCACTGCCGTTCGTCGTGTTCGCGCTCGTCTGGTCGGTTAACCCGAACTATCTCGACGGCTTCTTCACCGAAACGCGTCTGATGATTGCCGGTGGCATCGGGCTCATCTGGATGGGAATCGGCGTGGCCATCATGGCAAAGATGGTCAGCTTCGAAATCTGAGGGACAGTCATGGGTATCATCAACAACACTGCCCCTCCAAGCGCCAGCATGCTGGGCGTGGACATCTACTGGCTGGCCACGCTCCTCACCGTGGTCGCGAGCTTTGCCGTGCTGCTGGCTATCTATGCCGCCGTTACGGTTCGCGATCCGATGACCAAGCGTGTCAAGGCGCTGAACGAACGGCGCGAGCAGTTGAAGGCCGGCATCACCGCATCGACGGCGAAGAAGCGGGCGAAACTGGTACGCAATACCGAGACGACCGACAGGATGCGTCAATTCCTGTCGTCGCTGAAGGTGCTGCAGGACGACCAGATCAAGGTTGCGCAGCAGAAACTGGCGCAGGCCGGGATCCGCCGCAAGGAACTGGCCGTCGCCATCATTTTCAGCCGTCTGGTGGGCCCTATCCTTCTTGGCGGCGGCGCGGCGCTGTGGATCTATGGCATGGGCGGGCTGGCCGACTGGACCGATTTCAAGCGGTTCGCGGTCTTCGCGGGTCTGACGATCCTGGGGTATAAGGCCGCCGACCTGTATCTCGACAACCTGATTTCAAAGCGCACCGATGCCATTCGCAAGGGTCTGCCTGATGCGCTCGACCTGCTGGTAATCTGCGCGGAAGCGGGCCTGACGGTCGATTCGGCCTTCAATCGCGTGGCCAAGGAACTTGGCAGGGGTTTCCCCGAACTGGGCGACGAATTTGCGCTGACTGCAATCGAGCTGGGCTTTTTGACCGAGCGCCGGATGGCCTTCGAAAACCTGGCCTATCGCGTCAATCTCGACTCGGTCAAAGGCGTGGTGACGACGATGATCCAGACAGAGAAATATGGCACCCCGCTGGCTTCGGCGCTGCGTGTTCTCTCCGCCGAGTTCCGCAACGAACGCATGATGCGCGCCGAGGAAAAGGCGGCCCGCCTGCCCGCGATCATGAC
>JADLBY010000101.1 GCA_020847445.1 Sphingomonadaceae bacterium
GGACATTTGCTGCATGGGCCTTGTCGGCAATGGGGTGGCGATTGATCGGGACGCCCGGCGAGACGACAACGCCGTCAAAGCCTGTGAGATCAATCTCGAGCGGGTCGGACAGGGTGACGCCATCGCCGACAGAGGCCCGGGCATCGTCCTTGCTGTCCCAGGCAACGACATGTGCCCCGCTCGCGACCAGCGCCCGCACGGTCGCAAGGCCGGAGCGCGCCAGCCCAAGCACCGCATAGCGTTTGCCGCGAAAGGCGGGGGAGACAATCACCGCAGCTTCAACGTCGATAGTCCGGCAAGTGCCAGGACGAACGAGACGATCCAGAAGCGGATGACTACCGTTGGTTCTGACCAGCCAAGCTGCTCGAAATGATGATGGATGGGCGCCATGCGGAAGATGCGCCGCCCGGTGCGCTTGAACCAGAAGACCTGGATGATCACCGAAAGCGCTTCGACGACAAACAGTCCGCCGATGACGGCCAATGCAAATTCATGATCGGAAACGACGGCAATCGTGCCCAGAGTACCCCCAAGCGCGAGGCTTCCGGTATCGCCCATGAAGACGGCTGCCGGAGGCGCGTTGAACCAGAGAAAGGCAAGACCGGCGCCGACGATCGCTCCGCACAGGACCGTCAGGTCACCCGCGCCCTTGACGTAGGGGATGCCAAGATATTCGGCATATTTGAAATTGCCGACAAGATAGGCAATCAGCATGAAAGCCAGGCAGGCAATGATGACCGGCATCGTGGCAAGCCCGTCGAGCCCGTCGGTCAGGTTGACCGAATTGCCGAAGGCCACGATCACAAACGCACCAAACACGATGTAGAAATAGCCCAGATCGGCAACCGGCCCCTTGACGAACGGCAGGTAGAGTTCAGTTCCGGACTGCCAGGTGATCAGGCCAACCGCAACGCCCGCTATGAGGAATTCGAAGAGCAACCGGACACGGCCCGAAAGCCCCTTGTGGCTGCGCTTCTTCACCTTGTCATAATCGTCCTTGAACCCGACAAGACCAAAGCCCGCCATCACGAGGAGGCAGGACCAGACATAGATATTGCGCAGATCCATCCAGAGCAGGATCGAAATGCCGATTGCCGTCAGGATCATCAACCCGCCCATCGTCGGCGTACCGACCTTGGCCAGATGCGATTGGGGCCCATCGTCCCGGATGGGTTGACCCTTGCCCTGGCGAACACGCAACCAGCCAATAAATTTGGGCCCGATCAACAGCCCGATGACGAGTGCTGTCGCGACCGCGCCGCCGGTGCGGAACGAAAGATAGCGGATCAGGTTCAGGATGCCCGGGAAGTGCAGATATTCCGCGATCAGATACAGCATCAGTTTTGCCTGCCGGTCAATGTTGTGACAATCCGGCCGAGGCCGATTGCGTTCGAGCCCTTGATGAGAATTGCATCGCCGGGGCGGATGAGTTTTTGCAGAGCCTCCCCAGCCGATGACGCATTGGGCCAATGGGCGCACTCGACTTTTCCTTCAAGCGCCTCTGCAAGTGGCTCCATGCCCGATCCGACGAGAAGTGCACAATCGACGCCAGCCGCAAGCACGGGCTCCGCCAGGCCGGCATGAAGGGTGGCGCTTGCGGGACCAAGTTCCCGCATCGCGCCCAGCACAGCAATGCGTCGCGCAGCTTCGGTGTTGCCAAGGACCTCAAGCGTCGCGGCCATCGACGTCGGATTGGCATTGTAGCTTTCATCGATGAGCAGCGCGTTTCCATCACCGACACGAATGCGGTGGTGTGCGCCGCGACCCGCCAGACCTTCAAAATCTGCAAGCGCGAGGCCAGCCGCCGCAAGATCGCCACCCAGCGCATCGACGGCGGCCAAAACGGCGAGTGCATTTGACACCCAATGCGCGCCGGGCTGTGAAAGAGTAAAGCTCAACTCTGCCTCCGGCAGGCGGACCGTCACCATCGTTCCGTTGCCGTTCGGGATCGCCTCGAGCGGACGGACATCCGCGCCGTCTCCAATGCCGAAGGTGAGAATGTTGGCGGCATAAGGCTTGGCATGGCCGAAAAGCCTGTCCCTGTGCGGACTGTCGAACGGAATGATTGCGGTTCCGCCCGGCTCGAGACCCTGAAAAATCTCGCCCTTGGCATCGGCGATCGCCTCAATGGAATCGAAGAACTCGATATGCGCAGCGGCTATTGTCGTGATCAGCGCGACATGCGGCCTGACCAGCCTCGTCAGTGCTGCCAGTTCCCCGGCATGATTCATTCCCATTTCAAAAACACCAAAGGCGCTGCCTGCCGCCATGCGCGACAGGCTGAGCGGCACGCCGGTATGATTGTTATAGCTTTTGACCGATCGATGTACCGCGCCACTCTTGCCCCGCGCGAGCGCGGCAGACAGCGCCTCCTTGGTGCCGGTCTTGCCGACCGACCCCGTTACGCCCGCGATCTTCGCCGCGGTACGCGCCCTGGCTGCGACCCCAAGGGCATCCAGTGCAGCAGTTGTATCCGCCACCTGGACATGCGGGTGGGCCACCGGTCGCGACACGATCGCGCCGGCAGCGCCTTGTTCGAATGCACCATCGACAAAGCGATGGCCGTCTGTTGTTTCTCCCTTCAGGGCAATGAACAGGTCGCCCGGCCCAACTTCGCGTGAATCGAAGGCAACGCCAGTCGCAGCGAACGGCCCTGAAACAACCCCGCCAGTCGCGGTTTCGATTTCGGCCGAGGTCCAGAGCGCGCTCATGCGGCGCACTCCCGCGCGACGGTGACATCATCGAACGGCAAAACCTTGTCACCGACTATCTGTCCCTGCTCGTGCCCCTTGCCCGCAAGGAGGACGATATCGACCGGACCTGCCGCCACAATTGCCTTTGCAATGGCGTCTCGCCTCCCACCGATTTCAGTCGCCTGTGGCGCGCCTTCGAGAATCATTTGGCGGATTGATGCAGGATCTTCGCTTCGCGGATTATCGTCCGTGACGATGACGATATCCGCATCGCGCGCAGCAATTTTGCCCATTTCCTTGCGCTTGCCAGTGTCGCGATCCCCACCGGCTCCAAAAACAAGGATCAGCTTACCCTTTGCGTGTGGCCGCAGTGCAGCAATCGCTGCTTCCAGCGCATCGGGCGTGTGCGCATAGTCAACATAGACCGGAGCACCCGCACGCGTGATGCACGCGCGCTCGAGCCGCC
>JADLBY010000102.1 GCA_020847445.1 Sphingomonadaceae bacterium
GCCATCGGCGTGCAGCAAGGCGCAGAGATCGATCTGCTCGCCTATTTCGTCGCCCGCCGTTTCGGGCTGGATCGCTATGGGTCGATTTACGGCTGGGTGCAGGTGGCGGGCTGGATGGGCACGCTCTGCGGCGTGCTGCTGTTCGGCAAGATCCACGACTGGACCGGAAGCTATGATCTCTTCCAGGCCGGAGCGGTCATTTCCTATGTGATTGCCGCCACCGCATTCCTGTTTGTGCGGCTACCGCCTCAGCGCGTTTTCACATAGCTGCCCGGCGCTTCTTCGAGCGCCTTCAGCTTGCCCTTACCCGGCTGGCGCGCGCCTTTGGCGGCAATTTGCCTGGGCGCCTGGCCTGACAGCCAGTTCAGCCAGTCTGGCCACCAGCTGCCCTTGGTCTCGGTGGCGCCCTCGATATAGTCTTCTAGGCTCGACACTTTGGGGTCTTCGTTGAGCCAATATTGATATTTGCCCTGCGCAGGCGGGTTGACGACGCCGGCGATATGGCCGCTGCCCGCAAGCATGAAACGAACCGGACCCTTGAAATGGTCGCGAAGCTTCCAGACGCTGGTGGCAGGTGCGATATGATCTTCGCGGCCGGCCTGCACATAGGTCGGCGTCCTGACCCTGCCGAGGTCTATCTGCGTCCCGAGTGCCGAAAGCGCGCCCGGTTCAACCAGCCTGTTGTCGCGGTACAGATCGCACAGATAATCCTTGTGCCATTTGGCGGGCAGGTTGGTGACGTCGCCATTCCAGTGCAGCAGGTCGAACGCCGGATAGTCTTCACCCAGCAGATAATGTTTGTTCACCGTCGACCAGATCAGATCGTTGCCGCGCAACAGGTTGAATGTCAGCGCCAGGTAGCGCCCGTCGAGAAAGCCCTGTTGCGATGCCAGTTGCTCGATCATCTTCAACTGATGCTCGTCGATGAAGTTGAGCAATTCCCCGCTGCGGGAGAAATCGACCTGCGCGGTAAAGAAGGTGGCGCTCTTGACCTTGTCAGCCTCTCCGCGCGCGGCGAGGATCGCGAGCGTCGCCGCCAGCGTGGTGCCCGCGACACAATAGCCTATCGCATGGACGCTATCGACATCGAGGGCGTCGCGGATCGTATCGATCGCATCGATCTGTGCGGCGATATAATCGTCCCAGATCAAGTCGCGCATCGAGGCATCGGCCGACTTCCACGAAACGACGAATACGGTAATCCCCTGATCAACGCACCATTTGATGAAGCTTTTTTCCGCCGTCAGATCGAGAATGTAGAATCGGTTGATCCAGGGCGGAAAGATCACCAGCGGGGTTTCGAAAACCTTTTCCGTCGCCGGTGTATATTGCAGCAGTTGATAAAGCGGGGTCTGGTGCACCACCTTGCCCGGCGTGCAGGCAATATTTTCGCCGAGCCGGAAGGCGTTGGGATCGGTATGCGTCAATTGCCCGCGCTGCATATCGGCAAGCAGGTGGCTGACACCCGCCATCAGGCTCTGCCCCTTTGTCTCGATCGCCTTTTCGAGTGCAACCGGATTGGTCAGCGGCGAATTGGCGGGGCTCATCGCCTCGACCACGGTGCGCACGGCAAATTCGAGCTTCGCCTTGTCGGCTTTCGACAGATGCTCCATCTCGTGCGCTGCGCCGATCATATAGTCGGACATCAGCTGGTAACCCTGCCGCATCAGATCGAACACCGGATGTTCCCATTGCGGGGCGGTGAAGCGGCGATCCCCGGCGTTCAGCTTGTCATGCCCCGCCTTGGCGAGCGGAGCCAGCACCTCACCCCAGGCATCCAGCGCATGTTTGTAGGCGGTCAGCGGATCGGCGGCGTTCGCCCCAAAACCTTCGGCCATCCGGGCCAGTTGCTCAGGGTCCATCAGCGGCGGGATGTGGGGTGAATCGGCCATGACCAATGCATAGCGCAAGCGACCGAATTGGCGAAACAACTAATTATTGTGCAGTGCAACATGGACATTCGTATAAATTGGGCGCATAAGGCGGTCTGAACACTGGAACCCCAATGACATTTGAAAACCTCCCCGCGCTTCTTGGCGAAGCGCTCACCGCGCGCGGCTATGCTGCGCTCACCCCCGTGCAAACCGCTGTAATCGCCGAAGAAGCCGATGGCCGCGACCTGATCGTGTCGGCGCAAACCGGATCCGGAAAGACCGTCGCTTTCGGTCTGGCAATGGCGCCGCAGATTCTCGACGGCGGGCTGGTCAGCCTTGCCCGCGACCCCGCCGCGTTGATCATTGCGCCGACCCGCGAACTCGCGCTGCAGGTCAGCCGCGAGTTGATGTGGCTCTATGGCAAGGCAGGCGTGCGCATCGCCACCTGCGTCGGCGGGATGGATGCCTCCAAGGAGCGCCGCAATCTGCAAACCGGCCCGCAGATCGTGGTCGGCACGCCGGGGCGTCTGCGCGACCATCTCGAACGCGGCGCGTTGAACCTGTCGGCGCTGAAAGTCGCGGTGCTCGACGAGGCCGACGAGATGCTCGACATGGGTTTTCGCGAAGAGCTGGAGGATATCCTCAACGCCACGCCCGAAGACCGGCGCACGCTGTTGTTCTCTGCCACCATGCCCAAGCCGATCGTGGCACTGGCCAAGCGCTATCAGCGCGATGCGCTGCGCATTTCGACGGTCGGCGAAGATCGCGGCCATGGCGATATCAGCTATCAGGTCGTTACCGTCGCCCCGCCTGATATCGAAAATGCCGTGGTCAATCTGTTGCGCCTGCACGAGGCCGATACAGCGATCCTGTTTTGCGCGACGCGCGAAAGCGTGCGGCATCTTTATTCGAAGCTGACCAATCGCGGCTTCAACGCGGTCGCGCTGTCGGGCGAGCACAGCCAGAGCGAGCGCAACCAGGCGCTGCAGGCGCTGCGTGATCGCCGCGCCCGAGTCTGTGTCGCCACCGACGTTGCCGCGCGCGGGATCGATCTGCCCAACCTGTCGCTGGTCATCCATGTCGAGCTGCCGCGCGATGCCGAGGGGCTGCAGCACCGTTCGGGCCGTACGGGCCGCGCGGGCAAGAAGGGCACGGCCGTGCTCGTCGTTCCCTATCAGCGGCGCAAGCGTGTCGAATCGATGCTGCGCGGCGCGCGGATCGAGGCCGACTGGATCAAGGGTCCGACCGCCGAGGATATCCGCCTGCGCGATCAGGAAAGGCTGCTCGAAGCCCTGCTTGCGCCTGTGGACTATGAGGATGAGGATCGGGCGCTGGGTGCGAAGCTGCTCGAAACCATGGGGGCAGAGGATGTCGCTGCGGCGCTGGTTCGCGCGCACCGGGCAAAGATGCCCGCGCCCGAGGAAATGTCGGATACGGGCGATGGCGATCGGATGAAGGACGGGCACCGCGCCGGCTTTGACGATTCGGTCTGGTTCCGGATGAATATCGGACGGCGCAACAATGCCGATCCCAAATGGTTATTGCCGCTGCTCTGCCGCCGGGGCGGGGTGACGCGCAACGATATCGGCGCGATCCGGATCGCCGCGGACGAGACATTTGTCGGCATTGCCGCCGCCGCCGCCGCCCGCTTTGCCAAGGCAGTGGCGCAGCCGGGGCATGATGAGGATAATGACGTTGAGATCATCGAGTCCGACGGGCCGCCGCGCCAGGCAGCGCGTGAAAACCGGCGCAAGGGCAAGGCCAATGATTCCGCGCCAAGGCATAGCCCGCGCCCCTTTCGCGAGCCGCGCGGCGACGCACCGGGTGGCGAGGGCAAGCGCCCGTTCCGCAAGGGCAAGGCACCGTCCAGGCATGGGGTAAAGCACAAGACCAAGGGCAACCGTCCGCGCTAGGCCGGTTTTGCTGGAAAAGCGGTGAAACTTCGCGCATGAGGGCCGCTCTCTGGTCCAATTTGTAACAAGGAGCCGCTGGAGTCCGATGTCCGAAGAATTCTACCGCATGAAGCGCCTGCCGCCCTATGTCA
>JADLBY010000103.1 GCA_020847445.1 Sphingomonadaceae bacterium
CAGCTCCTTGTCGTGCCGCAAATTATGCGCGAGCTTTTCGAGGCCCTCCTCGCCCTTCTCGCGCAACTGGTGGTCCGGGTCTGCGGCCATGTCGCCGAGCAGCTTTTCAAGCCCGGACACAATGGCGTTGGCCAGCCGGTCGTCGAGCCCGGTCCAGCGCATGATCGTGCCGGCCCGTTCCTCCACCATTGCGCGGATGATATGCTCATTGGCTTCCAGCGTCTTTGCAGCCCAGGCAATGATACCGTCGAGCACGGGCAAATGCCTTCGTTCCTTGATCATCGCCGCCAGCAACTGGCCAAGCAGTGGAGCGATATCCAGCTTTTCCAGCTGTTTGCGCACCGCCCCCTTGGCGATCCCGCCCAGGCGTTCATCGTCGAGCGATGCGACAATATCGCCCAGCAGGCGCGAGGCCCCCATCCGCATCCGGCCTTCGCCCGATCCCGGCGTCGTCAGGAACCGGCCCATCGCGCCTGCGACGTCCATGTTGCGCACGCGGCGTGCGACGATCCTGGTGGTCAGGAAGTTGGAACGCAAAAAGGCCGCAAGCGTGCGCCCGATCCGTTCCTTGTTGTTCGGAATGATTGCCGTATGCGGGATCGGAATGCGCAGAGGATGGCGGAAAAGCGCTGTGACGGCAAACCAGTCCGCCAGTCCGCCCACCATCCCGGCTTCGGCAAAGGCGACAAGGAATCCCCAATTCGGGTGAACATTGCGCTCAAGATGCAGGCCGACAACAAACAGGACAGCCATCGCCGCAAGAAGCGCCGTTGCGATGCGGCGCATCTTTGTGAGTTCGGCGTCGCGCCAGTCATAGCGCTCCCGTTCCGCCTGATTAAGTTGGCTGACCGATTTTACCATCGCATCAGTCGCCTAGCGTGCATTGACGGGCAAGTCACTCCGCAGGTTGCAATCCCGGTGCCATACCTGCGGAAGAACCGCCCGATTTGGACTTGCCTTCCGGATCATCGGCATCGTCGCCGGGCTTGAAAGTCAGCAGGCGATCGCGCAGCCACGGGCCCATGCGTTTTTCCAGTCCGTCAGCAAGGCTGAAACCAGCCGGAACAATAAGCAGGGTCAGCAAAGTCGAGACGATCAGCCCGCCGATAACAACCGTTCCCATGGGCTGGCGCCACTGCCCGTCACCGGACAGCGCCAACGCTGTGGGAATCATACCTGCTGTCATGGCAACCGTGGTCATCACGATCGGCTGTGCGCGCTTGTGCCCTGCCTCCATGATCGCCTGGAATTTGGGCACGCCGCGCTCCATTTCCTCAATCGCAAAGTCGATGAGCAGGATCGAGTTCTTGGCGACGATCCCGAACAGCATCAGCACGCCGATGAACACCGGCATGGAGATTGGCTGGCCGACCAGACCCAGCGCGGCAATGCCGCCCAGCGGAGCCAGCAGCAGCGAGCCCATATTGACCAGTGGCGACATGAAGCGGCGGTAGAGAAGCACCAGCACGGCAAAGACCAGAAGTGTTCCCGAAAGCAGCGCAATACCAAAGTCGCGCTGCATTTCCTGTTCCCATTCCTGGCTTCCGAACGGCGCACGCGACACGCCGGTCGGCAGATTCTTCATGACAGGCAGGTTGTTGATTTTCGCATCGGCGTCGGACGAGACAATGCCCGGGGCAAAATCCGCGCCGACAAAGATGCGGAAATTCTGATTGCGGCGCTGGATCGTCGTCGGCCCTGCGCCAAAGCTGATATCGGCCACGCGTTCGAGCGGCACCGAACCGCCATTTGCCGTGGGAACCGGCAGGTTCCGGATATTGGCGATATTTTGCCGCGATTCCTTTGCCAGCATCACCCGGATCGGGATTTGCCGGTCCGACAGCGAAAATTTGGCGCTGTTCTGATCGATATCGCCCAGCGTCGCTATGCGGATCGCCTGGCTGAGCGAGGCTGTGGTGACGCCAAGTTGCGACGCAAGATCGGGACGGGGCGTGATGATGAGTTCGGGGCGCTGAAGATCGGCTGCGATGCGGGGCGCGCGCAGTTCCTTCAGCGTTTTCATTTCTTCGACAAGGCGTTGGGCCGTCTGGTCGAGCAATCGGGGATCAGACCCTGACAGCATGACCGACACGTCCCGGCCCGAGCCGCCGCCACCGGGACCATTTGCCTGGAAAGTCACACGCGCGTCGGCAATTTTCGAAAGGACCGGGGTCAGATCCTCTTCAAATTGTTGGCTGGTGCGCTTTCGATGCTCCTGCAGCGTAATGAAGATATTCGCATTGCCTTCGCCGACCCGTTGCAGGGCGGTGAGGACTTCGGGCTGCTTGTTGATGATTGCCGCAACCTCATCCGCAACGGCCTTTGTCTGTTCCAGCGTCGTACCCGGCACCATTTCGATGCGGACGCGACTGAAATCCTGATTGCCATCGGGGAAGAACTGCTTGGGAACCACGATCATCAGCAGAACGGTAAGCCCGAGCGACACAAAGCCGATGGCGACCATCCAGCGACGATGACCCAGAGACCAGCGCAGTATCTTCATATAGCGGTCCATCAGCGGACCTTCGCCATGTTCGGCGATTCCACCGGACTTCAGGAAATAGGCGGCGATCATCGGCGTTATCATGCGCGCGACGGCAAGGCTCATCAGAACCGAAGCAACGACAGTGAGGCCGAAATTCTTGAAGAACTGGCCCGCAACGCCCGGCATCAGCCCAACCGGCAGGAACACGGCGACAATCGAAAAGGTCGTGGCGACAACGGCCAGGCCGATTTCGTCGGCGGCGTCGATCGACGCCTGATAGGCCGATTTGCCCATGCGCATATGCCGGACGATATTCTCGATCTCAACGATGGCGTCGTCGACCAGCACACCTGCGACAAGCCCCAAAGCGAGCAGGGACATGGTGTTGAGCGTAAAGCCCATCAGGTCGAGGAACCAGAAAGTCGGGATCGCGCTCAGCGGAATCGCGATGGCCGAGATGATCGTCGCGCGCCAGTCGCGAAGGAAGAGGAAGACGACGACGATTGCGAGCAACGCGCCCTCGATCATGGCCGCCATCGAGCTTTTGTACTGGGCCTTTGTGTAGTTCACGCTGTTGAACAGGGTCGTGAACTTGATGCCCGGATTTTCCTTTTCGATCTTCGCCATCTCGATCGCGGCATTGTCAAAGACCGTGACGTCGGAAGCACCTTTGGCGCGCGACATGCCAAAGGTAACGACCTGTCGGCCACCTTCAAACGCCATCGAGCGCTGTTCGCTATAGCCGTCGGTGACTTCGGCGACGTCGGATAGCTTCACCGTCCGGCCACCGCCAAGGCTGATCTGCCGCTGACCCAGTTCATAGGCATTGGCCGCGTTGCCCAGAATGCGCACCGACTGCCGCGAACCAGCGATTTCGGACTGGCCGCCCGCTGCGTTCAGATTCTGCTGGCGCAAAACGCCATTGATCTGGCTGGCGGTGACGCCGAGCGACTGCATTCTTGCCGGATCGAGAATCACACGGATTTCGCGGTTTACGCCGCCATTGCGGCTCACCGATGCCATGCCTTCGACCGCCAGCAGGCGCCGGGCGACGGTATCGTCGACGAACCAGCTGAGCTGTTCCAGCGTCATGTCGGACGCTTCGACCGCGAAATAGGCAATGGGGTCGCTGGAGGTTGCAACCTTGAATACCTGCGGTTCCAAAATGCCGTCGGGCAGGTCGCCGCGGATCTGGTCGACCGCGTTCTTTACCTCGCTGACAGCGGCATTGATGTCGTCGCCGATCTCAAACTCGGCGCTGACCGACGTATTGCCCTCTGATGCCGACGCATCGATATTCCGGACGCCCTGCACGCTGCGGATTGCGGATTCGACCTTCTGCGTGATCTGCGTCGTGATTTCGGTCGGTGAGGCACCGGGTTGCGAAATTGCGACAACGACAACCGGAAACTCGATATCCGGATCATTCTGCACATCCATCCGTGCGAAGGACATGATCCCGGCAAGCGTCAGCGCGACGAAGAGGACGATGGGTACGACCGGGTTGCGTATCGACCATGCCGATATGTTGCGGAAATTCATTTCGCGGTGCCCGCAGTTGCGCTCTTCGCCATCTTTGGCGTTACGGTTTCATCGGGGTTGAGGAAGCCGCCCGCATACAGGACGACCCGTTCCGTCCCGTCCAGACCTTCGCTGATTGCGATGCCCTGCTGGGTAACAATGCCGGTTTTGACGTTGCGGCGCTTCACCTTGTTCGCCTTGTCGACAATATAGACAAAGCTGCCATCGCGATCATTCTGGATCGCGGATTCCGGCAGAATGGCGGCTGTGACCGCACCTGCCTTGATTTCCACCGAGGCAAAGCCGCCCGGCTTGAGCGCGCGGTCGAAGGGCAGGGCGACACGGGCAATGCCCTGACGCGACTGGGCATTGATGGTCGGCGCAATTTGCCAGATCGTTCCGTTGAACTGCTGGTCGGTGCCCACCGGCGTCACGGTTGCGGGCACGCCTACCGAGAGCGCCGCCAGATCGGCTTCACCCAGCTGCGCCTGCAACTCCAGTTCGCCGCCCTTCGCCATCCGGAACAGCACACCGCTGCCCTGTGTAACCGTCTGCCCCGGTTCGACACTGCGCTCCAGAATATAGCCGCCAACCGGCGCGCGAATGTCCAGACGTGCGGTGCGCGCCCGCAATTCGCGCAATTGGGCTTCGGCGATGCCTGCACGCGCCCGCGCGCTATCGCGGGTGGCCGTCTTGCGATCGACATCGGCTTTTGAAATAAAGCCGCGATTCACGAGTTGCAGGGCACGGTCGAGTTCGTTCTGCGCCAGTTGCAGATCGGCGCGCGCGGCATTGATCTGCGCTTCCTGACCCACGATTTGCTGGGTTTGAACCGATCGTTCGATGCTGGCCAGCACCTGGCCCTGCTGGACCCATGCACCGGCATCGACATAGACGCGCGATACCTGTCCGCCTTCGCCAACCACACCCACCGGAATTTCGCGACGGGCGGCCAGGGTTCCGGTCGCCGAAATGGCGCGGGCGATGGTTTCCCGCCCGGGCGCGACGACGGTGACGGTCTGGGCCTGCCCCTGCTTGTCCGCGCCAGCCGCAGTTCCGCTGCCTTCACCCGGGCCGCCGAACAGGAAATAGGCCGCCGCCAGCGCCGCCAGCGCAATCAGCACGGCCACGATGATCCGGTTCCGGTTGCGCCGACGCCTGTCCGCGCCATTCGGGTCCAGAAGGTCGGTGTCGCTGGCAATGCTTGTTTCAAAATTCATGGCTTTTTCCATTCGGGTCACCCCGTGGGGAGATTGTGTTTTTGTTTCGGCACGGTGTATTATTTCAATATATCACCGGGTGCAAGCCGGGATTGCGGCAGTCGGGTTCGACATTTACGGCCAACCGCCTTGGAAAACAGCCCAAATTGCAGCTTTGCGACGATTTTCGACAAACGACTTCAACGCCCGCAACATAAACAGCGAGGCCGGAGCGGAACCCGCCCCGGCCTCGCGCATGTCATTGGTTTCCGGATCAGCGAACTTTGCCGCGCTGGAACATGTTCAATATGCCGAGCACGATCACCGCGCCTACAAATGCAACGACCAGGCCGGTGATTGAAAATTCCTGCACGCTGCCAACGATCCCGAACTGGTTCGCGATCAGATTGCCGACGACCGAACCTACGCAACCAGCAACCACATTCCAGATTATTCCCATGGACGCGTCGCGGTTCATGACCTTGCTGGCCAGCCAGCCGGCGATGCCGCCAACTATGATTGCAATAATCCAACCCATAGATTGTCCTCCTGCTCTATCAGGCATTTACGTTGCCTGATCGCAGCATATACCGAAGATGCCGGAACGCAATTGCTGATTTAGTCGGCTAAGACAGTTTACAACGGGCAACAAAAAAGCCCGGATAAACCGGGCTTTCGTGCGTGTATCCAGGGCGCGATCAGTATTTCTGCTGGCGCTCGTACAGATCGCGGTAATGCTGGATGCGGGTCACGCGCAGGCCGGGCATTCCCGAACGGTCGATCGCGCGCTGCCACGAAGCGAACTCTTCAAGAGTGAGCCCGTAACGCTCGCAAACCTCGCTGACCGTTAACAGTCCGCCGTTGACTGCCGCAACCACTTCGGCCTTGCGGCGCACGACCCAGCGGGTTGTGCTCGGCGGTGGCAGGCTATCGATCGTCAGTGGCTCCCCAAGGGGGCCAATAACTTGTGCAGGCCGGATTTTTTGGTTCTCGATCATAACTTCCTCAGTTTTCCATGCCCCGCATAGCCGTTCGATTTTCCGAACAGCGCGACTGTAATTCGGTTGGTTTGCCATTCGCTGAAGCAGATAGGTGAACGGTGCGTTCACTTTCCGCATTCACCCTGCATTCTGCTTCGTCGTCGGGCAGAAAGGCTCCGGCAGGAACCGCCCTCAAACCGTTTGCGTCACGACCGAAAAAGCCGATTCGCGCCTGCAGGCTGTCGCCAGCGGCACCGGCAAATGCGGCCGCCTGATGGCCGTGATTCCCGTGCTCGCCGGAAATCTGCCAATTGGCAGCACGTGTCACAAGCTCGGCAAAACGCGCCCGACGTCGATCGGTCGAGTTGCTTTCGAGCAGATGCGGGAAATCCATCTTCATGAAGCTGCTTTTACACAGCGACCTATAACGTCTGGTAAAAACGGGCTTCAGCCGACATTAGTCGAGGTTAACGGAAATTATCAAATCGGGCCCCGAACTGTTCAGAAACAGGATAAATGCACGCCATCATGGTTCCCAAACCGATATTGTGACCCTATCTGGGCCCCATGGACCGCAAATTTCCATTCACAGATTTTCAGCTGGGCGACGAACTCGCCGGAAAGCGAATCGTGGTTGCCATGTCGGGCGGCGTCGATTCGTCGGTGGTTGCCGCGCTGGCCGCACAGTCAGGGGCGGAGACAATCGGCGTGACTTTGCAGCTTTATGATCATGGCAGCGCCGTAAAGCGCGCGGGCAGTTGCTGCGCGGGGCAGGATATCCGCGACGCCCGGGCGGTCGCCGACCGGCTGGGCATCATGCATTATGTGTTCGACCATGAAAGCCGCGTCCGCGATTCGGTGATAGACCATTTCGCCGACGAATATCTGCGCGGGCGCACGCCGATTCCCTGTGTACGCTGCAACATGGGGGTCAAATTCACCGATCTGTTCCGGCTCGCGAAGGAATTGGGGGCCGACTGTCTGGCGACCGGACATTATGTCCGCCGCGTCGCCGGGGCATCCGGACCGGAACTCCATCGTGCGCTCGATCCCGCACGCGACCAGAGCTATTTTCTGTTCGCGACCACCAGCGAACAGTTGGACTATCTGCGCTTTCCGCTTGGCGGAGTGCCGAAATCCGACGTGCGCGCCATCGCGCAGGATCTAGGCCTGGTCGTTGCCCACAAGCCCGACAGTCAGGACATCTGCTTCGTCCCCGAAGGCGATTACGCCTCGGTCGTCCGCAAGATCCACCCGGAAGCGGACAGCGATGGCCCGATCATCGACCTGACAGGCCGTGAACTCGGTCGGCACAAGGGGTTGATACACTACACCGTAGGCCAGCGCCGCGGGCTGGAGATCGGCGGGCTTTCCGAGCCGCTCTATGTGATCCGCCTTGACCCGGAAAATCAGGCGGTCGTGGTCGGCCCCAGGCGGGCCTTGGCGGTCAGCGCGGCCCGGATTGTCGAACCAAACTGGCTTGCTGCGGTTCAGGGTCGCCAGGTCATGGCCAAGGTGCGCTCGCTCGCCCGCCCTGTGCCGGCAACCATGGATGGCGACTGGCTGCATTTCGCGTTGGACGAATATGGTGTTGCGCCTGGCCAGGCTGCAGTTCTGTATGATGGCGACCGGGTGCTGGGTGGCGGCTGGATCGAGGAAACCGCCAGCGCCCTGCATAGCGCGGCGGCCTAGTCGAGCGCGTCGATTTCGCTCTGGTTCAACTGGATGCACCCAAAATCGCCGCGTCGTTCGGCAACGGCCTCGGCCAGCAGCGGCACCGAAGTCGACACGCGCTGATTGTCAGGATCGTCGGTGACCGAGACAAATTCCATCCCGTCTTCGAAATCCTTTTCGCACGAAGCCAGCGGCCTGCCTTCGATATAGCGGCACGAGCAGGCAACATGCGCGCCATAGGCGGCCCCAAGTCTGGCCTGCGCCTTGATGTCGGCAAAGTTGAAGACGAACCAGAGAAGGGCCAGCGCCGCAAAGGCAGCCGCCGCGACCTTGATTTTCTTGCCCAGCGGCCAGGCATCTTTTGCCGGGGGCTTTGAAGTTGCGGTTGCCATCGCTTGCCTTCCTGGTGCATTCATCCGCGCCATGCCTAGATATAAATTGCCGCTTGGCGCAACCGCCATTTCACTGATGCTTGCAAGTTGCGGCGCGGCGGATGAAACCAAACCGGTCGACGTAGCGCCCGCGTTCGAAAATATTGTGAGCGATGCCGCCCCCGGAAAGGCGCGGCTGGCATCGACCATAGCACCGTTTTTCGAAGACCCTGCGCTGGCGGAAACCCGCGCGGTCGTTGTCATGCACGGTGGCCGGATCGTGGCCGAGCGTTACGCGCCCGGCTATGGCCCGGACAGCAGGCTGATCAGCTGGTCGATGGCCAAAAGCGTAACCGCCACGCTGATCGGCATGATGGTGGCCGATGGCCTGCTGGTGCTGGACGATCCGGCACCGGTTCCCGAATGGTCGAGCCCCGGTGACCCGCGCGCAAAGATCACCCTGCGCCAGTTGTTGCACATGTCGTCGGGCCTCGATCACACCGAAATGGCCGAGGACGACAAGGCGATCTACGAAGCCGATACCACCCGCCTGCTGTTTCTGGACGGGCGCGAAAATGTCGCGCGCTACGCGGAAAAGCGCAATCTGGAAGCCGAACCGGGCAGGAAGTTCGAATATTCGACCGCAACCAGCCATATCCTGGCCGACATCATGGCGCGGACATTGACCGACAGCAGCGATCCGCTTGTCCGGCGCAACGCGATGCTGGAATATGCCCGGGGCCGGTTGTTCGAACCGCTGGGAATGAAGAGCGCGGTTCCCGAATTCGACCGCAGCGGTACGATGCTGGGCGGCAGCATGATCCACGCGACCGCGCGCGACTGGGCCAGGTTCGGTGAGTTTCTGCGCAACAATGGCTCGGTCCGTTCGGCGCAATTGCTGCCGACCAGCTGGACACGCTTCATGAAGGCATCCAGCCCCAATGACGCCGCCTATGGCGGGCATCTCTGGCTTAACCGGCGGCGGCCCGAGGGTGCGGATCAGGTGCTGTTTCCCGGAAAGGCACCGGCGGATGTGTTTGCAGCGCTCGGCCATCTGGGCCAGTTTGTGGTGGTTTCGCCGCAGAACAAGCTGACCATTGTGCGCCTCGGCAAGACGCGGGACGACGAATTGGGCCCGGTCAATGACCAGCTGGCAAAACTGATTGCGATTTTCCCGAAGCGTTAGGCTCTGATTTCAGGCCTTGGCCACCGGTGCGTCGTCGCCCAGATCCTCAAACCAGGCCTCTACCGGACCTTTGAGTGTCAGCTGCATCGGACGGCCATGGCGGTCGCGGCTCTTGCCTGCGGAAACCTTTATCCAGCCTTCGGAAATGCAATATTCCTCGACCGTAGTCCTCTGTTCGCCCTTGAAGCGAATGCCGATGCCGCGCGACAGCGCGTCGGAATCGAAAAATTCGCTGAACGGATGGATCGAAAGCCGGTCGGGCGGAAGGTTGTTGCTGTCAGTCATGGCGAGCGCCTTTGCCGCAAAGCCACGCCGATGGCAATGGTCTAGGTTCTGACCCTAGCCGCTGCTATTGGCCGCCGGAATGATCCACATGATTGAGAGCAGCACAACCGCCAGAAACAGCGAGAAGCCGAGAACATAGCGCACCCCATGTTCCTTTACCCCACCACTGGCCTCGGTTTCGGTCAGTTCGTCATGATCTTCGAAACGCTCCATGGCACAGGCTCCTTACCGAACGGTCATCCAGAAGAACCTGCTCCGTGTAGCAGACAATCGGGTGCGTTGCGAATCGTTCGCATCGCTTTGGGGGCTGATCCCAAGATTACAGGGCGTTAGGGTCGTAGAATTCGGCGATCAGTATCTGAATGTCGCGATCGGGTTCAAAATTGGCTTTGCGCACCTCAAAGCGAGTCGGGCTGATTTTCTTCACACCGTCCATGCAGAAGCTGACCAGATTGTCGGGCTTCTCCTTGTCGACCACCAGCCGGAAGTCCCTGATTGGCCCTTTCCAGTTTGCGCCGGGTTTGAGGACATAGTCCAGCCAGTGCTCGACATAGGCGACGCCATAATCATCGCCGCGTGCCTTCGCTTTCGCACGCTCGGCCCTGAACCGCTTGTCAAATCCGTTGAGAAAGGCGCTGTCGATACAATAGGCGGCCTGATATTCGCGAAAATACTCGTTATCCTTCCGATATTCGGGCGTCAGCAAGCCGCCGACGCTGCCGCCTGCAATCGGCTTGTAGCTATGCTCAACGGTGATCGTCCTGCCTGCAGGGAAGAGTTGCTTGCGCGTCACATGCGCCTGTATCTGCCAATTGGGTACCAGAAAGTCGCTGTCCGCTTCCCTGCGCAAAAGGCCTTCGGCGACCAGCGCGTCCTTTTCCCCCTGCGTCAGCGCGGCGATATATTTTTCATTGAAATCATAATCATCCCAGTGCCTTATCGGCCAGCCAAGCGCCTTTAGCCGGGCTTCCACGCCCCGCACTTCCGGCTTGCCCACCAGCATCGCCACCTCATGATAGCCCAGTTCGGCGGGTTTGCCGTCGACCAGTGTTTTGAACCCCAGTTGCTCTCGCCAGTCCGAAAAAGACGGCGCATCGATATAGCCCTCAATCCCGTTCGGCAGCGGCGGCAGGGGGAAACTGACCAGCGTTTCGACATCATGGGGCGATGTGTTGGTAAAGCGGTATTTGACCGTCACCAGATTGCGCGAGAGAAACAGATCCTCGCTGTCCATGCTGATCGCATCATTCTGCATCAGTTCGAGCCCGCCAAGGCCGATGGCGGCGCTGCTGTCATTGGCGAAAGACGGGGCGGCGGCGCCCAAAGCGAGCAAGGCAACAAATTTCTTCATCTATTCATCATGACATGCAAAGGGCGTGCGATGAAAGCCGGAAATTATGATGCCATCATCCTGGGCGCGGGCGGCGCGGGGTTGATGTGCGCCTTGACCGCGGGGCAGCGCGGGCGGCGGGTGCTGGTGATCGACCATGCCTCCGGCCCGGGAAAGAAAATCCTGATTTCGGGCGGCGGGCGCTGCAATTTCACCAATGTGAACGCGACCAGCCAGAATGCGCAGCAACGCTATCTGTCCGCCAACCCGCATTTCGCCAAATCGGCGCTGGGGCGGTATGAACCGCAGGATTTTATCGATCTGGTGACGGCGCACGGGATCGCCTTTCACGAAAAGACGCTGGGGCAATTATTCTGCGATGGCAGCGCACGGCAGATCGTATCGATGCTGATGGACGAGTGCGACAGGGCCGTCGGGCGGGGAGGCCGCGTCGATTTCGCCTTCGGGCTGGATGTGCGCGATGTGGCGCATGATGGTGCCGGCTTCCGCATTGCCTATGGCAATCTCACCGCCAACGCCCCCCGCCTGATCGTCGCCACCGGCGGGCCGAGCATCCCCCAAATGGGCGCGACCGGTTTCGCCTATGATCTGGCGCGGCGGTTTGGCCTGAAAGTGGTCGAGCCGCGCCCGGCGCTGGTGCCGCTGACGCTGGGTGGGGACGATGTGTTGTTCCGCGAGCTATCGGGGGTGTCGGCGGAGGTGATCGCAACGGCGGGCAGGGCCGCGTTCCGTGAGGCCGCGCTTTTCACGCACAAGGGGCTGTCAGGCCCGGCCATCCTGCAAGCCAGCAGCTATTGGTCGAATGGCGATCCGATCCGGATCGATTTTCTGCCCGATGCCGACGCGGCGGCGATGCTGGCCGACGCCAAACGCGCCAACCCGCGCGCCACGCTGCGTTCGACGCTGGAGAAGCATTTGCCGGGGCGACTGGCAGAGGCGCTGGCGGGGCAACTGGCGCTGAACGGCAATCTCGCCGACCAGCCCGACCGCAAGCTGGCCGAGGCAGGCGCGCGATTGAACGGCTGGACATTCCACCCCAATGGCAGCGAAGGCTTTGCCAAGGCCGAAGTCACCCGCGGCGGCATCGCCACAGAAGGCCTCTCGCAAAAAACGCTGGAGGCCAAAACCGCCCCCGGTCTGCATTGTATAGGCGAAGCGGTGGATGTGACCGGCTGGCTGGGCGGCTACAACTTCCAATGGGCCTGGGCGAGCGGGGTTGCGGCGGGGGAGGCGGTTTCAGCCGATGTCGGCTCAAAGAGTGCGCGCTGATTAATTACTGGTTGATCGGGCGAAGTCCGGTTAGACACTAGCCATGCGAGGATCGGATTGGAGCGAGACAGAGATTGACGTAATCGTCGCCGACTATTTCCAAATGCTCGCGCAAGAGCTTGCAGGGACAAGCTATAACAAGGCTGCACATCGCCGAGGCCTGCTTAAAATAATTGACCGGCCGGAAGGCGCTATCGAGTTTAAGCATCAGAATATTAGTGCGATCCTGCTGGGTTTAGGCCATCCTTGGATAGACGGCTACAAGCCGGCATCCAATTATCAGGCTGCGCTTCTTGATGGCGTTGTTCGCTATCTGAACTCTCAGCCGACCTGGCTCAAGTCAATCGGCGGGCCAGAGCGGTATACGGAAAGCTCGACGTTTGTTGAAAATCGGGCGCTTTGGATCGGACCGCCTCCAACACATTCAAATATGCCGCCATCCGTCGATTTGGCGAAAGCAAAAGCTGTTGCCGAGAAATTTGACGTTGCCGAAAGAGATGCTCGAAACAGGAAATTGGGGTTGGCCGGCGAGGAACTTGTGCTGCTTCATGAACGTGCGATCTTGAAGGCGCATGGTCGCGATGATTTGGCAAGAAAAGTTCGCTGGGTGTCGCAGGAAGATGGCGATGGTGCTGGCTTTGACATTTCAAGCTTTGAGCGTGACGGTGCGCCGCGGTTGCTGGAGGTGAAAACCACCAACGGATGGGAACGCACGCCCTTTCATATCACGCGCAATGAAATCAATGTCGCGAACGAAAACAGAGAGCATTGGCACCTGATCCGCCTTTGGAATTTTGTTAGAGAACCCAAGGGATTTGCAATTCGACCTCCTCTGGAGCGCTATGTCGAATTGACCCCGACCAGCTTTCTGGCTTCACTGAACTAAGGCTACCAGATACGCTGAACACCAAAACCATCGAACAGTTTTTCGTTGGATAGCAACGGAATGTCGGCAATTCGCGCCTGTGCGACGAGTAGCCTGTCAAATGGGTCTTTGTGATCGAACGGTAGTTGTCCCGCCAGTTCTGCATGGGCAACAGTTATCGACAACTCGATGAACTGCTCAAAGGCGATTTCCACAGAAAACCGGGTAGCTAGCCTCTCTGCTTCGGGCAGCTTCCCTATTCTATATTTGGTCGTGATTTCCATCGCTGACGCCGCGCTCACCAATATCTCATTAGCAGCATCTTCGATTGTCGCCCGTGCCTGCTTCCCGAGTTTGTCAGGGTCGCATAACCACCACAGCAATGTATGTGTATCGAGCAGAGCGATCAATCTTCGTCGCCGTTCCAACGGGCCAGTTCAGCGTCCGGCAGAGGCTCAAAGAAGCGCTCATCAACCGCGATCAGCCCTTTCAAGCGACCTGGAAACCGGCGCTTTTGCTTTTGCGCAGCTTTGATGGACGTTAGCTTGGCCACCGGCTCACGGCCTTTGGCTATCACGACTTCCTCGCCTGCTGCTACGCGAGCCAGCAGCTTGGAAAGGTGGGTCTTGGCTTCGTGAACGGTGACTATAGTCATGCCACCTACTTAGCTAATAACTTAGCTAAGTTCAAGCCGCCTCTTTCTTCCGGCTCGCCTTCTTGCGCTCATGCGGATCGAGCAGGGCTTTGCGGATGCGGATATTTTTCGGCGTCACCTCGACCATTTCGTCGTCGTCGATATAGGCGATCGCCTGTTCGAGCGTCATGATTTTCGGCGGGGTCAGGCGGATGGCGTCGTCCTTGCCGGTCGAGCGGAAGTTGGTCAGCTGCTTCGACTTCATCGGGTTGACTTCAAGGTCTTCGGGCTTGGCATTTTCGCCGATGATCATGCCTTCATACAGCGCCTCGCCGGGCGAAACGAACAGGATGCCGCGCTCTTCCAGCGGGCCAAGGGCATAGGCCACCGCTTCGCCATTGCCGTTCGAGATCAGCACGCCGTTTTTGCGGCCTTCGATCGGGCCGCGATAGGGGCCATATTTTTCGAACAGCCGGTTCATGATGCCGGTGCCGCGCGTGTCGGACAGGAATTCGCCATGATAGCCGATCAGCCCGCGTGAGGGCGCCGAAAAGGTGATCCGCGTCTTGCCGCCGCCCGAGGGGCGCATGTCGGTCATTTCGCCTTTGCGCAGCGCCATTTTCTCGACAACGGTGCCCGAATGTTCGTCATCGACGTCGATGACGACGGTTTCATAAGGTTCGGTGCGGTTGCCGGCTTCGTCTTCGCGATACAGCACGCGCGGGCGGCTGATGCCCAGTTCGAAACCTTCGCGGCGCATCGTTTCGATGAGGACGCCGAGCTGGAGCTCGCCGCGACCGGCGACTTCGAACGAATCCTTGTCTTCGCTTTCGGTAACCTTGATCGCGACGTTCGATTCGGCTTCGCGTTCGAGGCGGTCGCGGATCATGCGGCTGGTCACCTTGGTGCCTTCACGGCCCGCCATCGGCGAATCGTTGACGGCAAAGCGCATCGACAGTGTCGGCGGATCGATCGGCTGTGCCTGAATCGCCTCGCTGACCGTGGTGTCGGCGATGGTATTCGACACGGTTGCAACCGTCAGGCCAGCGATCGAAATGATGTCACCCGCGCTGGCTTCATCGGTCGGAACGCGATCAAGCCCCTGAAAAGTCATGATCTTCGAGGCGCGACCGGTTTCGATAACCTTGCCGTCCATGTCGAGCGCGTGGATCGGCTGGTTGACCTTGACCGTGCCCGACTGGACGCGCCCGGTCAGGATGCGGCCGAGGAAATTGTCGCGGTCGAGGAGGGTCACAAGGAAGGAGAAGGGGGCGTCGACTTCGAGCGCCGGGGGTGGCACATGGTCGACAATCTTCTGGAACAGCGGCGTCAGCGTGCCTTCGCGCAAGTCCGGATTCTCATTGGCATAACCATTGCGGCCAGAGGCGTAGAGCACAGGGAAATCGAGCTGCTCGTCGGTCGCGTCCAGCGAGACAAACAGGTCGAACACTTCGTCGAGCACTTCCTGGATGCGTTCGTCGGGGCGGTCGACCTTGTTGACGACGACGATGGGCTTGAGGCCGAGCTTGAGCGCCTTGCCGGTCACGAATTTGGTCTGCGGCATCGCGCCTTCGGACGAATCGACCAGCAGGATGACGCCGTCGACCATCGACAGGATGCGCTCCACCTCACCGCCGAAATCGGCGTGGCCCGGGGTGTCGACGATGTTGATGCGCGTGCCTTCCCATTCGACCGAGGTCGGTTTGGCAAGAATCGTGATCCCGCGTTCCTTTTCCAGATCGTTCGAATCCATCGCCCGCTCCTCGACACGCTGGTTGTCGCGGAAGGTGCCGGACTGGCGGAAAAGCTGGTCAACAAGGGTGGTCTTGCCATGATCGACGTGCGCGATGATGGCGATATTACGCAGGGACATTTGAAAAAGCCTTATGGGAATGTGGTGCACCAGCACCGTCAATTGCGCGCGCCCTTAGCTTAGTTTGTGCACTGCGGCAAGGATTGCTATGCGCATCGCGATGCTTTCGCGCCTGATCCCAGATCGTTTTGTTCTGTTGCTGCTGGGTGCGGTGCTGCTCGGCTGGCTGTTGCCGGTGTCGGGGCAGGGCTTGTCGATTGCGCAGACTGCCAGCTTCATCAGCATTTTTGCGCTGTTTTTCCTGCATGGCCTGCGATTGCCCCGGCAGGAAGTGGTGAAGGCTGCGCGCAGCTGGAAGCTGCAGGGGGCGATGCTCGTTTTCAGCTTTGTCGCAATGCCGCTGGCGGGGCTGGCACTGGCATGGGGGGCAGGGTGGATGCTGCCTGCGGCCTTGGCGACGGGCCTTGTCTATTGCGCGATGCTGCCGTCGACGGTGCAGTCGGCGATCAGCTACAGCTCGATGGCGGGCGGCAATGTGGCGGCTTCCGTGGTTGGCGCCGCACTTTCCAACCTGTCGGGCATCATCCTGACCCCGGCGCTTGTCGCTTTGGTACTGGGCGCAGCGTCGGGCGTGGCGATTGGTGGCGATACGATCATCCGCATCGCGACGATGCTGCTGCTGCCCTTTGCGCTTGGCCAGATTGCGCAGGGCTGGCTCGGCGGCTGGGCGCTGCGGCAACGGGCGATGCTTTCCTTTTTCGACCGGCTGGTGATCCTGATTGCGGTCTATGTCGCCTTTGCAGGCGCGGTGAATGCGGGAAGCCTGACCGCGCTCGATCTGGGCACGATGGCGACGCTGGCTGCGTTGCTGGGCCTGCTGCTCGCCTTCGCCTTTGCCGGGGCGTGGTTGTTCGGCGGCGCGCTGGGGCTGGGCAGGGCCGAGCGGATCAGCCTTGTTTTTGCAGGCGCGCAAAAGAGCATCGCGACCGGCGCGCCGATGGCGGCGATCCTGTTTGGCAGCTCTGCCGGACTGATCGTGCTGCCCGCAATCATCTACCACATGGCGCAACTGCTGTTATCGGCGCCGCTCGCGGCCCGCCTCGCTAGAGAGCCCTGAGCGCTTCTGACGGTCGGGCGGCGAGGATCGGAAGCGAACCCTGCATGCCGAGTGCGAAGGTCAGCCCCGTGCCCCCCAACAGCGTCCATGCCAGCGTGGCCGGATCGGGGGCGAAGCTGAAATCGAATATCTGCACAATCACATACCAGCCGGCCCCCAGCCCGAGCAGCAGCGCCACCAGCCCCAGAACCACCGCGAGGATGGCATATTCCATCGCCTGTGCCCCCAATATCTGCCGCCGTGTCGCCCCCAGCAGTTTCAGGATGACGCTGTCGTAAATCCGGCTCTGGCGCGCGGCGGCGATTGCGCCGACCAGCACCGCGATTCCGGCAAGGATGGCGATCGAGGCGGCAGCGGCGATGGCCTGCGCCATCTGTTGCAACAGTGCGGTCACCTGACTGACGACGTTGCCGACCTCGATCAGCGACGATGAGGGGAAGGCGGGCGGGATCGACTTGGCAAGCGCACGTTCCGCCTTTGCCGGAACCGTCAGCGTCGCGACCATGCTGTGCGGCGCCGCGTCGAAGGTGCCGGGGGAAAAGACAAGCGCATAATTCAGGCCGAAATTCTCCCACTTCACCTCGCGCAGCGAGGCAATTCTGGTCGGGATTTCGACGCCCAGCACGCTGACGGTCAGGCTGTCACCCACGCCTACACCGAGCGACTCCGCGACACGGACATCGAGCGAGACGAGCGCCGGACCCTTATAGTCGGCGGGCCACCATTTGCCTGCGACAACTTCGCTGCCTTGCGGCACCTGCGGGCTATAGGTCAGCCCGCGGTCGCCGTTCAGCACCCATGCGCCTTCGGGAAGTTCCGCCAGCTGGTCGACCCGCTGCCCGCCAAATTCGACGATGGTCCCACGCAGGGAAGGGATCAGGTTGATTGCGGCGTCGGGCGCTTGCCTGCGCACCATTGCCGAAAATTCGGCGGTGCGATCACGCGGGATATCGAGCGCGAAAAAGCTGGGCGCGCGTTCGGGGACGCTATTCCGGATTTCGTTGTTGATGCTCGTCTGGATCGCCGCCAGCGTGACGAACAGCGTCAGGCCAAGGCCCAGCGCGATCACCAGTGCCTGCGTATGCGATCCGGGGCGGTGCAGATTGGCGAGCGCGAGGCGCGGTAAAGGCGCTTTCGGTCGCGGCAGGCGCAAGGCCACTGCCCGCAGCCCCCAGGCTAGAAGCGCAAGCAGAAGCAGAAGCGCAAAGGCCGCGCCGATAAAGGCCAGCGAGAATATCGGCTCGCGCGCGGTCGCAACCGCCAGCGCGACGATCGCGGCGATACTGGCGGCGACGGATATCGCGGTGCGGCGATCCATCCGGCCGCCGCCTTCGACAACCGAACGGTACAGCCCGGCGGCAGGCACGCTACGCGCACGGGCGAGCGGCGGGAGCGCAAAGGCAAAGGCAATCAGCAGGCCGTAAACCGCGCTGACGGCAAGCGGCAAAGGGTGCAGCAAAAAGCCGGGGGCTACCGGAAGGATGTCGCCGGCTGCCCAGCCGATGGCCATCGGCATCACGCTGCCCATGGCGAGGCCCGCCACAATTGCCGCGCATGCGACCGCAAGGATTTGCAGCATATAGATGCGGAAAATGACCCCGCTATCCGCGCCGGTAACCTTCAGCGTGGCTATCCCCGTGCGCTTGCTTTCGAGATAGCTGCCAACGCCGTTACCTACGCCGATGCCCGCGATGACCAATGCGGCGAGCCCCACCAGGGTGAGAAACTGGCCCATGCGTTCGATGAAGCGGCGGGTTCCGGGGGCGCCATTCGAACGGTCGGTCATATCCCATCCGGCAGACGGGAATTGCTGCTCGAGCGCCTTGGCGACGCCTTCCGGATCGGCATTTGCGGGCAGTTTGATGCGATATTTGCTCTCGAACATGCTGCCGGGCTGGATCAGTTTTGTATCGTCGAGCGAGGCGGGAGAGACAAGCGCGACGGGGCCAATGGTGAAGCCTTCGCCAAGGCGGTCGGGCTCATCGGCGATAATGCCAGCGACCTTGAAACGGGCTTCGCCAAAGCGGATGCTGCTGCCTTCGCCCAGGTCGAACCGGTCGGCCAGTGCCGCGCCGACATAGATGCTCCCCCGGTCGGGCGCTGTTGCCACGCGACCACCCTGAAGCCGCAATGTGCCGTAAAGCGGGTAGGCGGTATCGATCGACTTCAACTCGGCAAGCACGCTGTCGCTGCCTTCGGGGCCGATTGCCATCGCGCGCAGGCGCACGGTTTCTGACACTGTTCCCGCTGCGGCAAAGGCCTTCAGTTCGGCTTCGCTTGCCTGACGCTGGGGGATGCCGATTTCGATATCGCCGCCAAGAATGGTCTGGCCGCGCCGCGCCAGTTCCTCGGTAATGCCCGCCGTCAGGCTGCCGATCGCGGCCAGCGTCGCCACGCCGAGAAACAGGCAGACCGCCAGCAGGCGAAGGCCGCGAATGCGGGCGGAAAGATCGCGGCGGGCGATGCGCCAAAGGGTGGAGAAGTTCATGCGCCTTCTCCCAAATTTCTCACACCAATTTCGTCATCCCCGCGAAGGCGGGAATCCATCTCCTGATCGTCTGGTTGATGCCGCCAGTGCCGGTGATGGACCCCCGCCTTCGCGGGGGTGACGAGGGAGTGATTGAAGTTCACCGGGCCTCCACCACCAACCCGTCCTGCATCGCGATCACGCGGTCACAGCGCGCGGCAAGCACCGGGTCATGGGTAATGATCAGCAGCGTCGCGCCCAGGGCTTCGCGGCGTTCGAACAGCAGGTCGATGATCGACGATCCGGTCGAACCATCAAGATTGCCTGTCGGTTCATCGGCGAAAATGATCCTGGGCGCTGCCGCCATCGCGCGCGCAATGGCCACGCGCTGCTGTTCGCCGCCCGAAAGTTGCGACGGGTAATGGCCAAGGCGATGGCCAAGTCCAACCGCTTCCAGTTCGCGGGCCGCGCGTCCGAACGGATCGTCCATCCCCGCCAGTTCCATCGGCACCGCAACATTTTCCAGCGCGGTCATCGTCGGCAGCAGGTGAAACGCCTGCAACACGATCCCGATACGGCCGCGTCGGGCCCGCGCGAGTGCATCTTCATCCAGTTCGGTAAAGTTCAGCCCGTCGACCGTCACCGAACCGCCGCTCGCCCGTTCAAGCCCGGCAAGGACGGCCATCAGCGAGCTTTTGCCCGAACCCGACGGCCCCAGCAGTGCGACGCTTGCGCCATAGGGCACCTGAAGGTCGACACCGCGCAAAATCGATACCGGCGCGTCGCGTGCGCCAAGCGTGAGGGTGACATTCGCCGCCCGTATCGCCATATCGGGCGCGTCATTCTGTGCTGCGGACAAGGAGGGTTCCTTATGAAGACGAATTTTGCCCTATATGGTGCGGCTTTGCTGCTTGTCCAAGCCCTTGCTGCATGCGGGTCTTCACCCGTAGCGGCGCCGAAGGACGAAACGGCGCAAACAGCACCCGCAGGGACGGAGGCCCGGCAATATGACAAGCTGGTCGTTGTCTTTGGCGACAGTCTTTATGCCGGTTACCGGCTTGCGCCGACCGAAGGGCTCGCACCCCAGCTTCAGGGCGCCTTGCAAAAGGCCGGAATCGACGCCCGGGTGCACAATGCCGGGGTGTCGGGCGATACCACGGCGGCGGGCAAATTGCGGCTGACCTTCGTTCTCGACAATGTGGAAAGGAAGCCCGATCTGGTCGTGCTGGGTCTTGGCGGCAATGATATGCTGCGCGGAATCCAGCCGCGCGAAACCGAAGCCAATCTGAAAGCCATGCTGGACGAACTGAAAAAGCGCGACATCGATGTGGTGCTCACCGGAATGCTGGCGGCGCCCAATCTGGGGCGGGACTATGCCAATGCCTTCAACCCGATCTACCCCAAACTCGCGCAGCATTATGGCGCGCCGCTCTATCCCTTTTTCCTCAACGGTGTGGTTACAGACCCGAAACTGATGTTGCCTGATAATATTCACCCCAACGCGGCGGGTGTTGCGAAGGTTGTCGACGGATTGGCGCCACTTGTCGAAAAGGCGCTCCAGCCCTGAAATCCAAGGTGTATTAAAAAAATAACACACCATCCGCCGGATTCGCTTGAAATCGCTATAAACGCGTTCCATTTATCCCATAATATTACCGCTTGAGGAGGATCGGCCCCCATGTCGACCAGTGCACCGTCCAGTGAAACGCTGACCGCCACCGAAACCGAGCTGAAGCTCACCCCGCCCGATCCGGTGCCGCCAATCGCCGCCGAAAAGGCCGTCGGGCTGGTGCCTGTCGAGGATGAGGTCAAGGGCAAGCTGGCCGAAAAGGTCGAAGGCTATATCGCCGATCTGCTCGCGCAGGATGTGAACAGCCCCGAATTCGGCAAGCGCGTCGA
>JADLBY010000104.1 GCA_020847445.1 Sphingomonadaceae bacterium
ACGGATGAAAGCTCATCGCCGCCCATGCCGTCGGCGGACGGCTTTCATGATGCACGGCATGCGCGATGCGAAACAGCCATGGCTGATGCATCCACCGATGGGTCCAGTAGAACCATGTATCATGCGCGGCCAGATAAAGAAGAACCGACACCGGCAGATACCAGAGCGGATATAGCCCATTGTCGGTGTAAATCCGCGTCCAGCCCCGGTTCTGCCAGCCCCACGCCACTATGCCCGCAGGAATCCCGTAGATCGCGGCCGACAACAGCGACCAGAATATCTCTCGCCGCATCTGCCGGCCGAGTTTCGTATAAAGCCCGGGGCGAACCTTCCCGGTCAGCCAGGCAAAGAAGCCGCTGGTTGCCAGATAGCGCAGACCGACAATCAGCGTCATCGCGATCGCGGAACCCAACACCGATATGGCTGCTGTCATTGCTCCTTCCAGGTCACATTGCCTCGATAGCGCCCGGCGATGGCAACGCCATTGGCATCCTTGGCCGGCGTAAAACGGGCACGCTTCATGAAAGCGTCGCACGTCGCCTTGTCGAGCGCCTCCTTTCCGGATGACCTCGTAACAACACAGCTTTGCGGTCGCCCGTCGGCGGCGACGGCCATTTCGAAACGCGTTGTTCCTTCCGCTTTGATGCCACGCGGATAGTCGCTTGGGGTGATTATGGAAGCCGCATTTTTCAACGAGGAGGCGAGGAGCAAGGGCAGGCTCCCCATGCCCGACGGATCATATTCGCAATGCCCCTGACCGTTGCTGTCGATGATGATCTGCGCGCTGGTTCGGCAAGCGAAGATATTTATCGTCTGCAGCGGCAGATATGCAGTTGTCGTTTCGGCTCCGGCGTCCAAGACCGATTCAAGCCAGCGGGCCGGGTCGACGCACAAATTCGATGAGCCGTCAGCCTGCAGGCACGATTTCAGGCGGACTGGATAGTTGCAATCATTAATTAGTCGAAACCCATCGGCGCCGGAATTCCTAAAGCTTATGCACCGTTCCGCAGGCAAGTCGATGCTGGAGGTCGCCTGAGCAAAGGATGGAGTATCGGAAATCGCGACAAGGCTGGATGCGACCAGGCAAATGGCGAGGCTGCTACGGATAAAACTGATCATGGGATTCGACTAATGGCTCGCACCCGGCTTGTCCATCGGACGCAGCGCCGCCGGGTGCAGCGCATTGTTCGGGTTCAACCGGAAGGCCGTCGATAACATAGGAGGATATTGCCCCCAACAGTAGTTGTTCTTTGACTCCGCGGCCGCCGACCTTAACCCTGAAGGCACGACAGACTACCACTCACGGGAGTCGAACTGGCGATGGGGAAGGAATGCAAGATGGTAAGATGCCGAACACGGATAATGGCAGAAAGCGGTTTGGCTTTGCTGATTTGCGCGGCGGCAGGCTGTGTCGTGCCGACGGCCGCATTCGCCGAAGACTGCCTGCTGGATTCGAACGACAATGGCCTTGCCGACGACGCGACCGACACAGATGGCGGTGCAAGCTCGGCTGGCGAGGACACCAGGCTTGCTTGCGGTGTGGGCAGCGTCGCTTCCGGATCAAAATCCATCGCAGTGGGCAACATAGCCCAGGCCAGCGGTGAATATGCCATCGCGATAGGCAATGACGGCTACGACAACGGCCTGGGAACGAGAGCGCAGGGCCGTTCGTCGGTAGCTATCGGTGCAAATGCCACCGCCGCCGGCAACTGGGGTATCGCCATTGGCGAAGGCGCGCTGGGAGCAGCACAAGCCGTCGGGATTGGTGGCAATGCCAAAGCAGGGTCCACCGGGGCAACCGCTGCGGGCGACAATGCAGTAGCGATGGGGACAGGCGCGACCGCCATTGGCGGATTTGCCTATGCCCCACTTAATTCTGCCACGGCGTTGGGAGCCAACGCCCGCGCCACAAACGAATGGTCAATCGCGGTCGGGGCCGGGGCCGATTCGCAGGGTGCTAACGCGATTGCAGTCGGCCAATCGGCACGGGGTTGGGGCACCAACGCCGTCGCAATCGGCTTTGGGTCCATCGCACCCCAGCAAAACACTGTCGCTGTTGGTGCAGGGGCCAGTTCAAGCGGCAATGGTGCAACAGCATTGGGCGGTGTCGCAAAGGCCCTGGGTGCGGGCGCGACTGCAGTCGGAAATATGGCAGAGGCCGGATCGCTAGGCGTTGCTATTGGCGGGGATGGCAACGACGCCAACGACAGCGGTGCATATGCCGCATCTGCGGCGGTGGCCATCGGTGCGGACACATCCAGCCTGGGCCAGAGCGGGGTTGCGATCGGCCAAAGTGCACGGTCTGACAAGACTGGCGCGATTGCCATCGGCGGCAACGCGATCGCGGATGTCAACGCGTTCAGTTCAACCAATTCCAAGGGCTCGGTTGCAATCGGCGAAAACAGCCGGGCGATTGCGGTTGGCGGAACGACAACCTCGACGACGCTGAGCGAAGGCTACAATCCGTTTCTACAGGGCACCGTTGCCATTGGAGACTCCGCCAGAGTGATCGGTGATGCGTCGATTGCCATTGGCACGAACGCCAGAACCGGCACTCCAAGTACATCGCCATTTGGTGGCGCAGACGTGCTGACTGCAGTAGAACTGGCCGTTGCAGTCGGCGGCGAATCCAGGGCGGAAACCAGCAAGAGCGTAGCGGTTGGCGGTGCGACGATTGCACGCGGCCAGTCAGCTGCTGCCTTTGGCGCCGAAGCACTGGCATCAAACTTCGAGGCAACTGCCCTGGGGGGTCGCGCTCAAGCTAGCGGAGGGAACAGTTTTGCCGCCGGTGCAGGTGCGGTGGCCTCGGGGCAGGCTAGCCTTGCCTTCGGCTCAAACTCTTTGGCTGCAGCGCAGGGCGCGACTGCAATCGGCGCGGGCGCGCAGGCCATTGGCGCCAATTCGAGCGCGATCGGACGCGGCGCCTATGTCGGCTTTGCCAACTCGACTGCCATCGGCCAGAATGCGGTTGCTACCGAGGCCAACCAGATCCGGCTCGGCGCCGCCGAAACCGCAATCTCGATTGCCGATATCGGCTATTCCGACAGCCGCCAGTCGGGGCCGGAATTCTTTTTGACCATCGACAACAATGGAACCGTCGGCAAGGGTGCCCAATCCTCAGCTGCTCTCAGTCAGATGGGCGGCCAGCTGTCCGCATTGCAATCGGGCATGGCGCTGATCGACGATCAGGTGACACAACTTTTCGACCTCAACAACCTGAATCGTCGTGACATCAGGCGGGCGAACGAAGGCGTGGCCATGGCCCTCGCAATGGAGTCGCCGGCGCTTCCCGAGGGCACCAGCTTCGCCCTGTCGGGGGGTGTCGGCTACTACCAGAACAGATCGGCAGCGACCACGGCATTTACCGCGCGCGTCGGGAAGCATGCGTCGGTTTCGGGCGGCGTCGGGGTCGGCTTCAACTCAGGCGAGGTCGGCGCGCGTGGCGGCTTTCAGTTCGCCTGGTGATCCTGCTGCCTGATGACGGGAGCATCGCGCGACGGCGCGGTGCACCCGTGTCGATTTCATACAATACGCGGATGTCTTGCAGGTATAACAACATGCCATTGGAGGGGCGAGTCCGGAACCTATGATCGTTAGCCATTGTGTGTGGCGCGGACAGGGTTTCGGAAAGTTGGTCTCTCCATTCAAGCCGGAAAACCGGTCATTTCAAAGGGCCGCATCGAACGCGAAACAGCGTGGGTGCATATGTCTGTCTCCGCTGTCAGCGACAATGCAACAGTATGGGAGACTTGAAATGAGAAGCTTCAAAATTCTTGGTTCAGCATCCGGAGCCGCAATGGCACTGGCAATTTTCATGAGTGCAAATGTGGCGACGACGACGCCGGCTTTGGCGGACGACTGCCTTCTGGACACCAACAATGACGGCGATACCGACGCGACAACGGACACCGACGGCGGTGCAAATTCTGCCGGCGACGATTCGCGTCTTGCTTGCGGATTTGGCGCGAATGCGAGCGGTGTCCATTCGGTCGCGTTGGGTCGGAATGCGCTGGCCGGCAGCGATTATGCCATTGCCATTGGCGGCGATACGAGTGCAGGCGGTATCGGCGCATCAGCTTCCGGGTTGCATGCCATTGCAATCGGCGCCGACGCCTTCACAACCGGTGCTGGCGCGATTGCATTGGGGGGCGATGATGCCGACGCGGATACAACCGGCGCAGTCGCATCGGCAGCTGGAGCCATCGCAATAGGCGCTGACGCTGGCGCAACTGTGGCTGGCGTAATCGCGATTGGCCGATCGGCGGACGCAACGCAAGCCAACGCCATCGCAATCGGCGATGGAGCGCAGGCAACCGGACAATTTTCCACCGGCATAGGATCGGGGGCATTGGCCACCAAGATATCCGCCATTGCGCTGGGGTTCAGTTCGGAAGCAACCGGCGACTATGCCATGGCCCTCGGCGTCCAATCTACCAGCACCGGGATGGTTGCAATTGCCCTTGGTAACAGCGCCAACGCGACCGGCGAACGCGGTATCGCCATCGGCGAGTCTGCTGATGCAACCGCGCTGGAAGCAATTTCGATGGGTCGAAATGCATTGGCGAGCAATACAGGTACCGTAGCGATAGGCGCAGGGGCTGATGCAACTAATTTTGAATCCACGGCGCTGGGACGCAACGCCACCGCCAGCGGCGGCAACAGCTTCGCGGCTGGTGCTGCAGCGGTGGCTTCGGGTCAGGCCAGCCTTGCCTTTGGTTCGAACTCGCTGGCGTCGGCAACGGGCGGCACTGCTATTGGCACGGGCGCGCAAGCCATTGGCGTCAATTCGACCGCCATCGGTCGCGGTGCCTATGTCGGCTTTGCCAACTCCACCGCCATCGGTCAGAATGCGGTCGCGACCGAAGGCAACCAGATCCGCCTGGGTACCACCGGCACGTCGATTTCGATTGCCGATATCGGCTATTCGGACAGCCGCCAGTCGGGTCCGGAATTCTTCCTGACTATCGACAACAACGGCAATGTGGGCAAGGGCGCTCAATCCTCGGCCGCCCTCGGCCAGATGGGTAGCCAGATATCGTCGTTGCAATCCGGCATGGCGCTGATCGACGATCAGGTGGCCGAACTGTTCGATTTGCGTCAAATGGATCGCAAGCATTGGCGCCGTGGCATTGCCGCCGCCACGGCCATGGCCAACGCGCCTTTCCCTTCTGAACCGGGCAAGACCAGCTATGCGGCAAATGGCGCGACATACCGGGGCGAATGGGCGTTTTCCGCCTCGCTGATGCATCGCCTGCCGGGAGACACGCCATTCGCAATCACCGCCGGTGTTTCGCATTCCGGGGGCAAGGACACCGCCTTCAAGGCCGGCATCGCCGGCGAATTCTGAGGCGGGGCTCCAACCGGACAGGCTCTGCAAGTCAAGTCTCCTGCAGAATCTGTAAGGTGCAGGCCGGAACACCCAGTTCCGGCCTGCTTCCTTATTCTATTTATCCCCCGAAATTGGCGGTCTCAGGCTTTCGTCCGTGTCACCGCGACGCTAGGCCGTTTACATGCCCCTGGCAGCCCCTACTCCTATCAAATGCGATCTGGCCATTGTCGGCGGCGGCCTTGCCGGTGGCCTGATAGCGCTTGCCGTCGCGCGGCAGCGGCCCGAACTGAAGATCGTGCTGATCGAGCAGGAACAGCATTTCGGCGGCAACCATATCTGGAGCTTCTTCGCAAGCGACATCGCGCCGGAACACCGCTGGCTCACCGCGCCGCTCGTGACCTATGGCTGGTCGGGCTATGATGTGCATTTCCCCGACCATAGCCGCAGCCTCGACACCATCTATTACACGATCGAATCCGAACGGCTCGACTGGTTGCTGCGCCACAATCTGCCCGCTGCGTCGCTGCTCACGGGGCGCACGGTCAAGGCAGTCAGCCCGCGGCTGGTGGTGCTTGACGGGGCGCAGCGGATCAACGCGGGCGGGGTGATCGACGCCCGCGGGGTGGCGGATACCCATCATCTCGATTGTGGCTGGCAAAAATTCACCGGCCAGTTGCTGCAACTACACGAACCGCACGACCTGAAACGGCCAATCGTGATGGATGCGGCGGTCGAGCAGCATGACGGCTATCGCTTCGTCTATGTCCTGCCCTTCGGAATGGACAAGATTTTCGTCGAGGATACTTATTATAGCGACACGCCCGACCTCAACAAAAAGGTCATGGCCGAACGAATCGCCAGCTATGCAACCGCCGCAGGCTGGCAGGTCGACCGCATCCTTCGCGAGGAGACGGGGGTGCTGCCCGTCGTCATGGGCGGCGATCTTGAAAATTATTGGGCCAGCGGCAGCGGACGGACGGCGAAGGCCGGGGCGCGTGGCACCTTTTTCCACCCGGTCACCAGCTATTCGCTGCCCGACGCGGTGCGCAACGCCGTCTATATTTCCGAACTGCCCGATTTCGACGGCGACCGGCTGAACATGCTGATGCGGCAGCGCGCGCAGGAACATTGGAAGGGCGGGAATTTCTATCGCATCTTGAACCGGATGCTGTTCCGCGCCTCCGAACCGGGCGCGCGGTACAAGATACTCGAACATTTTTACCGGTTGAAGCCAGGGCTGATCGAACGCTTTTATGCCGGGCTGTCGACCGGTGGCGACAAGGCGCGGATATTGTCGGGCAAGCCGCCGGTTCCGGTCGGCAGGGCGTTGCAGGCCATTCGGGCAAGGAAACGGAAAAGATGACATCCGCAGTCGTCATCGGATCGGGCTTTGGCGGGCTGGCGCTCGCCATCCGCCTGCAGGCAGCGGGTATCCAGACCACGATCATAGAGGCGCGCGACAAGCCGGGCGGGCGGGCCTATTATTGGGAACGGGATGGCTTCATCTTCGATGGCGGGCCGACCGTCATCACCGATCCCCCCTGCCTGAAGCAGCTTTGGGCGCTGACCGGGCACGACATGGCCGACGATGTCGAATTGCTGCCGGTGATGCCGTTCTACCGGCTCAACTGGGCCGACGGCACCAGTTTCGATTATTCGAACGACGATGCCAGACTGCGGGCCGAAATCGAAAAGCTCAATCCCGACGATGTCGCAGGCTATGCCAAATTCGTCGACTATAGCGCCGGCGTATATGAAGAAGGCTATGTGAAGCTGGGCACCACGGCGTTTCTCGATTTCGCCTCGATGATCAGGGCCGCCCCGGCGCTTGCCAGATACCAGGCATGGCGCAGCGTCTATTCGATGGTTTCTTCCTTCGTGCAGAACGAGAAGCTGCGCGAGGCGCTGTCGTTCCACACCTTGCTCGTCGGTGGCAATCCGATGACCACCAGCGCCATCTACGCCTTGATCCACAAGCTGGAAAAGGATGGCGGCGTCTGGTTCGCAAAAGGGGGCACCAACCGGCTGGTCGCGGCGATGGTGAAGCAGTTCGAACGGATCGGCGGCACAATAAGATTGGGCGATGCCGTCGACCGGATCGAGACGCAGGGCGAACGCACGACGGGCATTGTCACCCGGTCGGGCCATCGGATCGAGTGCGATGCCGTCGCCACCAATGCCGACATCATGCACAGCTACCGCGATCTGCTGGGCCACCATCCGCGCGGGCAAAAGGCAGCGGCGAGCCTGCGGCGCAAGAAATTTTCACCCAGCCTGTTCGTCGTCCATTTCGGCATCAAGGGCAGCTGGCCGGGGATCCCGCACCACATGGTGCTGTTCGGCCCGCGCTACAAAGGGCTGCTCGACGACATCTACACCCATGGCGTATTGCCGCAGGATTTCTCGCTCTATCTGCACCACCCCACGGTCAGCGATCCGTCGATGGCGCCAGAGGGCTGCTCGACCTTCTATGCGCTCGCCCCCGTCGCGCATCAGGGCAAACTGCCGATCGACTGGGAAGAAATGGGGCCGGTGCTGGAAAAGCGTATCCTTGACGAGGTTGGCCGCCGCCTGATCCCCGACATCCACGACCGCATCGTCACCAAATTCCATTACACCCCCGCCGACTTCAGCGGCGACCTGAACGCCCATCTGGGCAGCGCCTTCAGCCTGGAACCGATATTGCATCAAAGCGCATGGTTCCGCGTGCACAACCGCGACGACAGGCTGTCCAATCTGTACTTTGTCGGCGCAGGAACCCATCCGGGCGCGGGCATTCCCGGCGTCGTCGGCAGCGCCAGGGCGACTGCGGAACTGATGATTGAGGATTTACAAAACTGATCTGCCAATGCACTTCGGTTCACCAGCGAAGGCTGGGGCCCATCACGTCTGTCGGTTCAAAGCTGAAGGCGGAATAGGCGCCAGCCTTTGCCGGTGCGACGCTCTTTTCAGAATGGAATCCAGTTGAAACGCCTTGCTGTCTATTGCGGGTCCGCTACCCCGGCCGATCCAGTGTATATCGAAAGCGCACGCATGGTCGGTCGCGAACTGGCGGCGCGCGGGATCGGGCTGGTCTATGGCGGCGGGCGGCTCGGGCTGATGGGGGCGGTGGCCGATGCGACGCTCAACGCCGGGGGCGA
The DNA here is from genome assembly GCA_020847445.1 of Sphingomonadaceae bacterium. GTDB lineage: Bacteria > Pseudomonadota > Alphaproteobacteria > Sphingomonadales > Sphingomonadaceae > Sphingorhabdus_B. The sequence continues at coordinate 8,470 of JADLBY010000104.1, forward strand.
GGTTATCGGCGTCATCCCCGAAGCATTGGTCGGCAGCGAGGTCGCGCATCGCGGTTGCACCGAATTGCATGTCGTGCCCGGGATGCACGAACGCAAGCGCATGTTCACCGATCTGTCGGACGGCTTCATCACCATCCCCGGCGGCGTCGGCACGATGGACGAATTGTGGGAAGCGATCAGCTGGGCGCAGCTCGGCTATCATGAAAAGCCGGTGGGGCTGCTCAATGTCGCAGGTTTTTATGATCGGCTGATCGAATTCAACCGGCACATGGTCGATGTCGGCTTCATCCGCCCGCAACATGCGGGGATCATGATTGTCGACGAGACGATGGACGGTCTGCTTGCCAAGATGGCAGCCTATGAACCGCACAAGAGCATATTCCAGATGAAAGCCGAAGATTTGTGAAGTGGCAGCGCCGCAATATAGCCCCTCCCCTTCAGGGGAGGGGTTGGGGTGGGGCAGCTGACGATACGGAGTTTGTGCGGCAGCTATATTCCCGCGCGGCAGAAATGCGTCTTAACCCGACACCATTTGAGGTGATTGTTTGGAAATATCTCTGTCGATCACAGCTTTCCGGCAACAAGTTTCGCCGTCAGCACGTGATCGTGCCTTATATTGTCGATTTCTACTGTCCCGGCAAAGGCTTGGCAGTGGAGATTGATGGGCGGACGCATGTACAGGAAAAGGATATTGCCCGCGATGCCCAACTGATCCGAGCGGGCGTAACGACGCTGCATTTTACGAATGAAGATGTCGGAACGAACATCGAAGGGGTTGTTGCATCGATTCAGAATGCTCTTGATCGCACAACTGATCGCTGGGGCGGGCAGCCCCACCCCAACCCCTCCCCTGAAGGGGAGGGGCTTTGACGCTTAACCGCCCCGCTCTTGTCGCCTATGCCCGCGACAGCATCGCCCGCGGGTCGAAATCCTTCGCCTTTGCCAGCCAGTTGTTTGACCGCACCACGCGCGAACGAGTGTGGTTGCTTTATGCCTGGTGCCGCAAATGCGACGATATGGCCGACGGGCAGGACCATGGCGGGGAGATGACCGAGGTTGCCGACCCCGCATCACGGTTACAGTTGATCAGAGAACGGACTGCACAGGCGCTTGATGGCGGAGCCACAGGCGATCCCGCCTTTGACTGTCTGGGCATCGTCGCGCGCGAATGCGGTCTGACGCACAAGATGGCCGAAGATGTGATCGAAGGCTTCGCGCTCGATGCCGCTGGCTGGCAACCGCGCCACGAAACCGATCTCTACCGCTATTGCTTCCATGTCGCCGGTGCGGTGGGCGTGATGATGGCGGTGGTGATGGGCGTGTCGCCCGATGACGACGACACGCTCGACCGCGCCTGCGACCTGGGCATGGCATTCCAGCTCGCCAACATCGCCCGCGACATCGCCGAAGATGGCCGCGCCGGGCGCTGTTATATTCCGGACGACTGGCTTGCCCAGCTAGATATCGAACCCGGCGAACATCTGCGCCCGCACAACCGCAAGAAACTCGCGCTGATCGGGCGCTGGCTGGCAGACGAAGCGGGGCAATATGAGGCCTCGGCCCGCGTCGGCGCGGCCCGTCTGCCCTTTCGCGCGCGCTGGGCGGTGCTTGCCGCAGCAGGCATTTACGGCGATATCGCGCGCAAGGTCCGCGCCGCAGGGGAGCATGCGTGGGATGCGCGGATATTCACTTCGCCTGCCGAAAAATTACGATGCGTTGCCAGTGCCTTCAGGGCTGCAGTCGGCAATGCGCCAGTTGCTGCCTCCCGGGAAGGTTTGTGGACGCGAAACGCCGGCTTGCTTTGACAGGCCGTCGCGCCAGCGAAGGCGGGCCTTGTGCAGCGAGGCGAGATCATCCCCTCCCCTCGCAAGGCCACGGTCAGGCCAAAATCGCAGCCACCCTTTCGCGCAGCCTTTCGACCGCCGCGTCGTGGATCCCCGCAGCACAGCAGATCAGGCCGAAATCCATCGGCTCGCGCTTGTTATAGAGGATCGGCTGGCCGGTCGCGCTGGTTACAACCGCACCCGCCTCTTCGGCGATCAGATGCGCGGCGGCGATATCCCATTCATTGCCCCAGCGCAGCGTCGCCACCAGATCGGCACGGTCGCAAGCGACCATCGTCATCCGCATCGCGATGCTGTTCGGCTTGTGCACCATCTGCAGGTCGCGGTCGATCTTGGGCAGCGCATCGGTCGGCACGCGCGCGCCGCTGAATGCCACGCGCTGGCTTGCCGTCAGCCGCTTGCCGTTGCAGGTCGTCCCTTCGCCTTTGTGCGCAACCCAGAGTTGCGCGGTCACCGGCGCATATATCGCCGCAAAAACAGCTTCGCTGCCTTCGATCAGCGCAACCGATACGCACCAGCCGCTCCGTCCACGAATATAGTCACGCGTGCCGTCAATCGGATCGACTAGCCACTGGCGCGACATAGACAGCCGGTCGGGATTGTCGGCGGTTTCCTCGGACAACCAGCCGATATTGGGGGCCAGCGCGCCGAGCCTTTGTTTCAGCAGCGCGTCGACTGCCAGATCGGCATCGCACACCGGATGCCCCCTGGTTTTTTCCCAAACCGCTGCATCGGGCGCCGCGCCTTCGCGCCAGCCCGACAGCGCCAGATTGCCAGCCTCGCAGACCGCCTGAATCGCCGCTTCGCGGTCAGGCACTCGCCACCATCATGCCGTCGATGCGCAGGGTCGGCACATTGGTCGAGCGGATAAATTCCAGATCGTTTGCAGGGGTCAGGGCGCGGAACATGTCCCTGAGCGAACCCGCGATGGTAAACTCGCTGACCGGGCCGGTGATTTGCCCTTTCTCGATCAGGAAACCGGCGGCGCCACGGCTGTAATCACCGGTAACGATATTCACGCCTTGCCCTGATAATTCATGTACATAGACGCCATAGTCGATATCCAAAATCAGCTCCGCAACCGACAATTTGCCGCCTTCGAGATGCAGGTTGGAGGGGCTGGTGCCCGGTGCGCCGCTGCCACCCCGGCTGGCATGGCCGGTCGGCTGAAGGCCAAGCTGGCGCGCCGCCGCGCTTTCCATCATCCAGCCGGTGAGCACGCCCTTGTCGATGATCGCGGTGCGTGCGGTGGGCAGGCCTTCGCCGTCAAATGCGCGGCTGCCCAGACCGCGCGGGCGCAGCGGATCGTCGATGATGCTGATCGCGCTGTCGAACAGCGCCTCGCCCATCGCATCGAGCAGAAAACTGGTCTTGCGCGCGATCATGCTGCCGCCGATCGCACCCATCAAATGGCCGACCAGCGATGAACCGATGCGCGGGTCGAAAACCACAGGCACGCTGCCGCTCCTGACCGTACCCGGATTGACGCGGCGCACGGCGCGCTCCCCTGCCCGCTTGCCTATGGCTTCGGCGCTGTCCAGGTCGGCGCGATGGCGGGCCGAGCGCCAGTCATAGTCCCGCTCCTTGGCATCGCCCTCACCCGCGAGCACGCTGGCTGACAGGCCATAGCCCGAGGCGTGGCTGGCCCCGGCAAAGCCGTGGCTGGTGGCAAGCGCGAAGACGGACCTGCCTGCACTGGCCCCCGCCCCTTCGCTGTTGGTCACGCCCGGAACAGCGCGCGCCGCATCCTCGCAGGCCAGTGCTGCCTGACGCAGCGATTGCGGGTCCGGATCGGCGCCATCATCGCTATCGACGTCCGGGATTGCATCTTTCAGCAGCAATTCCTGCGGGGCCAGACCGGAATAGGGGTCTTCGGGTGCCTCGCGCGCCATGTCGAGCGCACGTGCAACCAGCCCTTTCAGCACTTCGGGATTCATGCTCGACGACGATATCGTCGCCGAACGCTGGCCAAGAAACACGCGCAGGCCGATTTCCTCCCCCTCGGATCGCACCACATCCTCAAGCGCGCCGAGGCGCACCTGGACTTCGGTAGAGGCATCGCAATGATAGACAGCGTCGGCAGCATCCGCCCCCGCCTTTTTCGCCTGTTCGACAAGATTTACGGCGCGTTCCAGCGCTTCATTGGGTGTCAGCATCCATCCCGCTTAGGCGCGGGCGGGAATAGCGTCAATTGCGGCTTGGATTGCGGCTCAGATAAGCTTGAACAGGAGCATCAGCACAATAGGGATGCCGAAAGCACCAATCCAGAGCTTGACCTCATCCAGTTTCAGTCGGCCTTCCAGTTCACTGCCGCTTCCGGCATCAAGCGCCTGCCAGCGGCGTTCGATATTCCGACAGACAGGGATGACGGCGGCGACCAGGGCGACGAGCGCGAAATAGGGCCAGATGGCCATGCCTTTGGTTTCAAGCTCGGGCGAAACGATGAAGATCAGCAGCAGGGTATAAACAACCAGTGCATAGGCAATGTGCGTGCTCATGCGTTTTGCACAACTGATATGTGAACGCGAATGCTCCACCGAGTGCGCCTTGGCCATTTGCCTCTCCCCAATATTCTTCCCCGATAGGAAGACTGTCACCAATGCGACATGAAGTCAAAGGGGTTTACCACGCAGGTCAGGGCAGGCCTAACAGCTTGTGATTCTGCAATGAAAGCCGCCATTTCGGGTGTTGCGAGACAAATTCTATCGCCGATTTCCGGTTCGACTCGTTGGTTTCCGAATCGCCGCTGTCCAGCGGCTGGATCAGGAAATGGGTGAAAGCCCAGCCTGCCATTGCCGCCGGATCGCTGCCCGCTTGCGGCCAGACCAGCTTGAGTTCATCGCCTTGGCGCTGGACCACCTCGCTGCCCGCCTTGGGGCTGATGCACAGCCAGTCAATCCCCGGATGCGCGGCGATCGTTCCGTTGCTTTCGATCGCAATGGTAAAGCCCTCACCATGAAGGGCCTCGATCAGGGCGTCATCAACCTGCAACATGGGCTCGCCGCCGGTCATCACAACATAGCGATGCGCACGCCCCTCACCCCATAAGGCGGCAACCCGGGCTGCCAGTTCGGATGGCTGATAGCGCCCGCCATTTTCGCCATCCATGCCGACGAAATCGGTATCGCAGAACCGGCATGTGGCGCTGGCACGATCTTCCTCGCGCCCACTCCACAGATTGCAGCCGGCAAAGCGCAGGAACACCGCCCGCCGCCCGGCATGCACACCTTCACCCTGCAAGGTCAGGAAGACCTCTTTGACCGCGTAGCTCATCCATACACCGTGGGATCCGGCAAGCCTGCATCGGCAAAGCCCTTTGCCCGCAGACGGCAGGCATCGCACGCGCCGCAGGCCTTGTTGTCCGTGGTGGGATCATAGCATGACCAGCTCATCGCCGCATCAAGGCCCAGCCGGTGCGCCTCGCGCGCAATGTCTGCCTTGGTCATGTGCTGCAGCGGCGTGTGCACCGTGAAGCGATCCCCCTCGACCCCGGCTCTGGTGGCGAGATTCGCCATATCCTCGAAGGCGCGGATGAATTCCGGGCGGCAATCGGGATAACCCGAATAGTCGAGGGCGTTGACGCCGATGAACAGGTCGCGGCTTCCCCGCGCCTCGGCCAGACCCAGACAGAGCGACAGGAAGATCGTGTTGCGCGCAGGCACATAGGTTATCGGGATGCTGCTATCGTCGACCCCCGCTTTCGGGACATTGATGTCGGCCGTCAGCGCCGATCCGCCAAAGCGGCGCAGGTCGAGCGGCAGCACGATATGTTCGGCCACGCCCAGATGCGCCGCAATCCGCGCCGCGCTATCCAGCTCGATCCGGTGGCGCTGATTATAGTCGATGGTGAGCGCGAGAATGGCATAGCCCGCCTCGCGGGCAAGCCCAGCGACGACCATCGAATCGAGCCCGCCAGAAAGGAGGACGACGGCGGATTTGGCGTTGGAAGACATGTGGCCCTTGTAACCAGTAAATACCCGAATCGTCATCCTGAACCTGTTTCACCTGTGGTGACTGCGTTCCAGGATACCAATCCACCGCAGCTTGCTGCCCGAAGCGAGTTCGGGATGACGCACACAGAAATTGCGATGAAAGGAGAAAATGGCGCACCCAGAACGATTCGAACGTCCGACCCCCAGATTCGTAGTCTGGTGCTCTATCCAGCTGAGCTATGGGTGCGTGGAGGCGTGCCAATAGGCGTCGTCCTCCAGATTCGCAACCCCTAAAATGGTGCTATTGCGCCGGAGCGGGCTTGCAGGTGGATTTGCGCCGGATCGCGTCGATCCCTGCAAATTCGGCCGGATCGGAAAGCAGGATACGGATCAGGGCGATGCCCTTGTCATGATCCAGCTCGACCGCTTCATAGCCCGGCGGTGCCTTTTGTCCCTTGCGCAGCAGCGCCAGCCGCGCCTGCTTGCCGCCGGTATCCCGGTCGCTGCGGACGGCGGCAACATCGGTGCGGGCGTCGAATATGCTGATCGACCAATAGCGTTGGGGAACCGGCTCGACGTCGACGAGCACGGCACCGTGCGACAGATCGAACACACATGACGAATAGACCAGATCGGGGCTGGGCCGGACAATCGGCTGATTGTCCGCCGTCGACAGCTTGCCGAAACCGAAACTGTTCACCGGCGCACCCCCGCCGATACGTTCCATCGCCTTTGACATCAGCACATAGGGCGTAGCCATCAGCGTGCCCTGCCACGCGACGCCCATAGCTATCGCGCCTGCGATGACCGGAAGAAGCCAGTTGCGGATCATGCGCATGACTCCTTTTTGATCGCGGGCAATTTGGCCCTGGCCGGATCGTCCAGCAACGCCCCTTCCGGATGATAGGTGCGCAATGTCAGATCGAATTGTGGCGCGTTCCCGGTCGGCAGCCACAGGCCATCTACTATTGCGGGAGAAACCGTGAACGACCAGTTGCCCCTGTCGTCGCGCACCGGCGCGTTGCCGCCAACCGACCAGCGATTGGCGGCATTCTTCACCAGCCAGCCCTCGCCCTTGTAAAGCGTGATGCTCCACCAGCGCGCCTCAAGCGCGCCACCGCTGACGGTATAAGTGCAATTGCCCGTCAGCGGCGCACCGGCACTGTCGGTCCGTGCGGTAAAATACATCGCCTCTTTCGCTGGCAGTGCCAGCAGGCCGAACAGCGCCACCCGCGCGCGCGACAGCGCCGAGGCATCGGCCGTGCCGTTATCGGTGTTGGTGCTCCACGGGCCGTTCACCACCTGCCGACCCAGATCGGCGCCGCGCACCTGATGCACGGCATAAGCGGTGCCGCCCGCCAATCCCAGCAGGATGCATAGCGAATAACGCAACCACGGCTTCATAGCGCTTCCCCTCTCGGACGGGAGGCTAACCTAAGCTCATGCCGTGCGCAATGCCGCCTGTGCCGCTGCGAGCCGGGCAATCGGCACGCGGTAGGGGGAGGCGCTGACATAATCGAGGCCGGTCTGTTCGCAAAAGGCGATCGAGGCGGGATCGCCGCCATGTTCGCCGCAAATCCCCAGCTTGATGTCGGGGCGGATCGCGCGACCCTTGACTGTGGCGATCTCGATCAGCTGACCGACGCCTTCAACGTCGAGCGAGACGAACGGGTCGGTCGCATAAATGCCCTTGTCGACATAGTGGATCAGGAAGCGCGCGGCATCATCGCGGCTGACCCCCAGCGTGGTCTGGGTCAGATCGTTGGTGCCGAAGGAGAAGAAGGCGCCAACCTCGGCGATCTCGTCTGCCATCAGCGCGGCGCGCGGCAACTCGATCATCGTGCCGACCAGATAGTCGATCCGCTTGCGCTGTTCGGCAAAAACCGCCTCGGCGGCCTTGTCGACGACATCCTTCATCAGTTCGAGTTCGCGACGGGTGCCGACGAGCGGGATCATGATTTCGGGCACCGGCGCGGTGGGCAGCGCGCAGGCCGCCTCAAAGATGGCGCGTGCCTGCATCTCGTAGATTTCGGGATAGGTCACGCCCAGCCGACAGCCGCGATGCCCCAGCATCGGATTGAATTCGTGCAGTTCGTTCGCCCGCTGCTTCAGCACCTCGATACCTACGCCCGCAGCTTCGGCGACTTCGGCAAATTCCTCTTCGCGGTGCGGCAGGAATTCGTGCAGCGGCGGATCGAGCAGGCGGATCGTTACCGGCAGCCCCGCCATCACTTCGAAGATCGCGGTGAAATCCTTGCGCTGCTCGGGCAGCAACCGGTCGAGCGCGGCGCGCCTGCCCTTTTCGTCCTCCGCCAGGATCATCTGGCGCACCGCCGTAATCCGGCTGGCATCGAAGAACATATGTTCGGTGCGGCACAGGCCAATGCCTTCCGCGCCGAAATCGCGCGCGGTCTGCGCATCGAGCGGCGTTTCCGCATTGGCCCGCACCTTCATCCGGCGCGATCCATCGGCCCACTCCATCAGCGTGCCGAAATCGCCGACCAGTTCGGGCTGCAATGTCGGCACGGCGCCTGCCATCACCTCGCCGGTCGCGCCGTCGATGGTGAGGATATCGCCCTCGCGCAGTTCGCGACCGGAGACACGCAAGATTTTGGCGCCATTGTCGATCGCGAGGCTGCCAGCACCCGAAACGCAGGGGCGGCCCATGCCGCGCGCGACCACCGCCGCGTGGCTGGTCATCCCGCCCCGCGCGGTCAGGATGCCGCGTGCCGCGTGCATGCCGTGAATATCCTCGGGCGATGTCTCGACGCGGACGAGGATGACCGCCTCGCCCAGATCGTTCCATTTCTCCGCCGTGTCGGCGTCGAATACGATCTTGCCCGAGGCAGCGCCTGGCGAAGCGGGCAGCCCCTTGGTCAGCACATCGCGCGGCGCCTGCGGATCAAGCGTCGGGTGCAGCAACTGGTCCAGGGCCATCGGATCGACGCGCAGCACTGCTTCCTCGCGGCTGATCAGCCCTTCCGCCGCCATATCGACCGCAATCTTGAGCGCAGCCTTGGCGGTGCGCTTGCCCGACCGGGTTTGCAGCATCCACAAGGTGCCGCGTTCAACAGTGAACTCGATATCCTGCATGTCGCGATAATGGCGCTCAAGCGTATCGAACACGCGGGCCAGCTCGGCATAGGCCTCCGGCATGGCTTCTTCCATCGACAGCGGCTTTGCCCCCGCCGCCTCGCGTGCCGTTTTTGTAAGATATTGCGGGGTGCGGATGCCGGCGACGACATCCTCCCCCTGCGCGTTGATCAGATATTCGCCATAATAGGCGTTTTCACCTGTTGCCGGATCGCGGGTGAAGGCCACGCCGGTCGCGCTGGTATCGCCCATATTGCCGAACACCATCGCCTGCACATTGACTGCGGTTCCCCAATCACCGGGAATGCTGTTGAGGCGGCGATAGACCTTTGCGCGATCCGATTCCCAGCTGGCAAAGACCGCGCCGACCGCACCCCAAAGCTGTTCGTTCACATCCTGCGGAAAGGGCTTGCCCCATTCGGCCTCGACGAGTTTCTTATATTCGGCGACCAGTTCGATCAGATCGTCGGCCTGCAATTCGGTATCGAGGAAATACCCCCGGTCTTCCTTGGCAATCTCCAGCGCATCCTCAAAGGCATGATGATCGAGGCCCAATACGACATCGGCGTACATCTGGATGAACCGGCGATAGCTGTCCCACGCAAAGCGCGCATCGCCCGATGAGGTGGCGAGCCCCTCGACGGTCCTGTCGTTAAGCCCCAGATTCAGAACGGTATCCATCATGCCGGGCATCGACACCCGTGCGCCCGAACGCACCGAGACGAGCAGCGGATCGGCCGGATCGCCAAAGCGCTTTCCGGTGACAGCTTCGATATGCGCAATGCCCTTTGCGACCTGACCGTTCAGGCCGTCGGGAAAGGCCTCGCCATTTGCGTAATAGGCGGTGCAGACCTCGGTCGTGATCGTGAAGCCGGGGGGCACAGGCAGGCCGATTGCTGCCATGCCATCCAGATTGGCACCCTTGCCGCCGAGCAGGTTCTTGTTGCCTGCAACCCCAACTGAACCGGAACTATCATCAACACCGCCGCCGAAGCGGTACACATATTGGGTCATTCGCTTCTCCTGTCCCCCTCCCGCATGCGGGAGGGGCTAGGGGTGGGCGCGAGCGAGGCGAGCTTGAAACCTTTCAGGCCCACCCCCGCCCCCTCCCGCAAGCGGGAGGGGAGAATAGCGCTACCCCTCAATTCTCGAAAAATCCGCGACGCGGTGCACCGCATCACGAAACCTTGCCAGCAACCCCAGCCTGAATGCCCGTTTTTCCGGGTCTGGATCATTCACCATCACGCCATCAAAAAAGGCGTCGATCGGCGCCCGCAACGAGGCCAGCGCCGCCATCGCCGTTTCGAAATCTTCGGCATCGATAGCTGCCGCGGCTTTGGGCTCGGCGCTGTCGAGGGCGTTGAGGAGGGCGGCCTCTTCCTGTCCCAATGCACTTCCGTCGCTCCAGCGCAGGCTGGAGCCTATCTCGCCTGTCATTCCAGATTGAAACGCGTGATGGGCCCCAGCCTGCGCTGGGGCGTCGACAGGTTTTTCGGACGCGTCAGCTTGCTTCAAAATATTCGCCGCGCGCTTATACCCGGCAAGCAAATTCGCACCCTCATCGGTGGTAACGAACGACTGCAACGCCTTCACCCGCGCGAGCAGGCGGACGAGATCATCCTCTCCACCCAATGCAAACACCGCATCGATCAGGTCGTGCCGGACGCCAGCCTCGCGTTGCTGGACCTTGAGGCGGTCTACTACAAAACTCTCGACAACCCAATCTACCGGCCAGTTGGATTTCATCCAGTTAAGTGCCGCAGACTGAAGGCCGATATTTTCAAGAAACCTGTCATAAGTCGTTCGTTTGTCAACGCTGTCGGCATAGTCAGCGCAGTTTGCAAAGCTCTCGCGATGATGTTCGACAATGTCGACGAAGTTGCATCTCAGTTCATTTTTCAAAATCAGTGCAAGGGTACCTAGAGCAGCTCGGCGTAAAGCAAACGGGTCTTTGGAACCGCTCGGAAGGATGCCAACAACAAAAAACCCGACAAGATTATCCAGCTTATCCGCCAAACTCACCGCCACCGTTACCGGCGCGGTCGGCACATCGTCGCCCTGCCCAACCGGCTTGTAATGGTCGCGCACCGCATCGGCGACGGCGTCCGATTCACCCTGCGCGCGGGCGTAATAGCCGCCCATGATGCCCTGCAATTCGGGGAATTCGCCTACCATGCCGGTGACAAGGTCGGCCTTCGCCAGCCGCGCCGCGCGTTCGGCATCGTCGGCAATGTCCCCCTCCCGCAAGCGGGAGGGGTCAGGGGTGGGGCTCGCCGCAGGCGAGCGCTCGGACGGCGAAGGCACAGGCCCACCCCCGGCTCCTCCCGCTTGCGGGAGGGGAGAAACAATCCCCTCCTCGACCAGCCACCTTGCCAGCTTGGCCACGCGCTCCACCTTGTCGGCGACGGTGCCCAGCTTCTCGTGGAAGGTAATCTGCGCCAGCTTCTTCGCCTGTTCGTCGAGTGGAATTTTCAGATCCTGTTCCCAGAAGAACTTCGCATCCGAAAGCCGTGCCGCGAGCACCTTTTCATTGCCCGCAATGATCGCAGCACCGCCATCATTGGCGACGATATTGGCGGTGCAGACAAAGGCGTTGGCTAATCTCCCCGCCCGCTCGCGGGAGGGGGGGCTCGCCGGAGGTGAGCCTGGGTGGGATTGGTGCCCATCAGGCCCACCCCCAACCCCTCCCGCATGCGGGAGGGGAGAGTTACAGACAAAATATTTCTGGTTCACCCGCGCGGTCAGCTGGATGACCTCTTCGGGCACCTCCAGAAACGCCGGGTCGAACCGGCCCAGCATGGGCACCGGCCATTCGGTGAGGCCGCTATTTTCGTTCACCAGCCCTTCGTCGGGAACCAGCACCAGCCCGGCATCGGCCGCGGCCTTTTCGGCCCCGCTGCGGATGATCGACCGCCGTTCCTCCTGATCGACGATCACATGGCAGGCGCGCAGCTTTTCGACATAGTCGTCGGCACCGCCAATGGTGATCTGTCCCGGATGGTGAAAGCGGTGGCCGAGCGTCTGATAGCCGCTCACAATCCCGTCAATCTCGCACGCGACGACATCCTGCCCGAGCAGGGCGACGATGCCTTGCAGCGGACGCACCCAGCGCAGCGATTCGGTTGAGGCCGAGGCCGCGCCCCAGCGCTGCGATTTGGGCCAGGGGAAGGCGCGGATGATGGCCGGGATCGCCTGCCCCAGCACATCGGCGGTCTTGCGCCCCGGCTTTTCAACGACCGCGAAGTAAACGCCGTCGCGTTCGACCAGCTGATCCTGCGTCAGCCCGACCTTGCGGAGGAAACCTTCCATCGCCTGCGGCGGCGCGCCGACCTTTGGGCCCTTGGTTTCTTCGGACACCGCCTGCGTTTCCAGCGGCAGACCCTTGGCGATCAGCGCCAGACGGCGCGGGGTTGCGTAGGTGACGATTTCGCTGGCGCTGAGGCCCGCCCGGTCGAGTTCTGCCGTGAACAGCCGCGCCAGATCCTCGCGCGCCTTGTCCTGCATGCGTGCGGGGATTTCCTCGCTGCGCAGTTCGAGGAGGAAGTCGGTCATGCTAAATCCTCCCCGCTTGCGGGGAGGGGGACCGCGCTTGCGCGGTGGAGGGGGCACCCGGTTTCAACCGAGATGGTTTGCACAACTGCATCCAAATTCTTGAGCACATCAGTCGCAGCTATTCGGAGCACCCGATATCCAGCATCTGACAGAAACTTATCGCGCGCGGCGTCACGTTCTGGTCTCGCCCCTCGATTATGCGCTTCGCCGTCAATCTCGACAATCAGTCTTGCAGCCGAACAATAGAAGTCAGCTACATATGGCCCAACCGGATGTTGGCGACGGAATTTCGCGCCTGTCTTGCCGCCGCGAAGCTCTTGCCAGAGCAGGACTTCGGGTAGGCTCATTTCCTTGCGCAGTTTACGGGCGCTATAGGTCACCGGGCGGCGCAAGGACTGCGAACCCCCTCCACCACGCTCCGCGCGGTCCCCCTCCCCGTCCCGGGGAGGATTGTTCGTGGCAGCCATCATTCCGCCCACCCGTTTTTCGCCATCCATGCCTCACAGCTGCCTTTCGCCAGATCGCGGACGCGGCCGATATAGCTGGCGCGTTCCTGCACGCTGATCACACCGCGCGCCTGCAACAGGTTGAACAGGTGGCTCGCCTCGATCGCCTGATCATAGGCCGCCAGCGGAATATCGGCTTCGATACAGCGTCGGCACTCCGCCTCGGCATGCTGGAAGCCCCTGAACAGCTGTTCGGTGTCGGCAATCTCAAAATTATATTTTGAATGCTCGCGCTCGTTTTCGAGGAAGACATCGCCATAGGTGACGCCCGCGCTGTTGAATTTGAGGTCATACACCCGGTCGACGCCCTGGATATACATCGCCAGCCGTTCCAGCCCGTAGGTCAACTCGCCCGCCACCGGTTTGCAGTCGAATCCGCCGACCTGCTGGAAATAGGTGAACTGCGTCACCTCCATCCCGTCGCACCAGACCTCCCAGCCAAGGCCCCAGGCCCCCAGCGTCGGTGATTCCCAGTCATCCTCGACAAAGCGAATGTCGTGCTTCAGCGGATCGATGCCGATCGCGTCCAGTGATCCCAGATAGAGTTCCTGCAGGTTCGCCGGGCTGGGCTTCATGATCACCTGATACTGGTAATAATGCTGCAACCGGTTGGGGTTTTCGCCATAGCGGCCATCGGTCGGCCGACGGCTGGGCTGCACATAGGCGGCATTCCAGGGGTTCGGCCCCAGCGCGCGCAGTGTGGTCGCGGGATGAAATGTGCCCGCGCCCATGCGCATGTCATAGGGTTGCAGGATCACGCAGCCCTGCTTGCCCCAATAATCATGCAGGGTCAGGATCAGGTCCTGAAAGGTCAGGGGTTCGGTGCCGGACATGGCCCAGCCCCTTGGCGGATGGAGGGCGCTAAATCAAGGTTCTGTGCGCGACTGCAGCATTTTGTCAGCCTCACATTTCTTTTTGTAAGGTTTTATTGACACGGAGCACGAATCGGCCTAGTAAGGTTTGCATGACACATGGACAGCCAAACCTGACATGAAGAACAAGCTGAAGATACTGCGCGCGATGCGCAACTGGAGCCAGGCGGAGCTTGGCGCGCAACTCGACGTGTCCAGGCAGGCGGTGAACGCGATCGAGACGGGGAAATATGACCCCTCGCTCCCGCTTGCCTTCAGGATCGCACGGCTGTTCGGCATGTCGATAGAGGAGATTTTCGATGATGGTTTCGATGGAGACAAAAATGACTGACATGCCCGAACCGCTGGACGCCCAACCCGCGGGCAATGTCACCCGCTCGATCGCCCTGATCGCCGCTGCCGCGGTTGCGACGATTTTCAGCGCCGGTGCGATTGTCGGCGTCATTACCTCCGCGACCGAGGGCGGCCATGCGCTGTCGATAAAGGCGATCCTCGCCGTCGCCGTGCTGATCGGTATCGTCGGCGCGCTGATCTATGCCCAATGGAATCTCGCCCGCCGCATCCGGATCGGCGGGGGGCCGCTGACCGGTCGGGAAAAGCTCAACCGCAACATCATGGTGGGTTGCGGATTGCTGGGGGCGGTGATGGGCGCGCTGCTGGTGGCGACAAACGGTTCGCTGTCTGCAAATGCTGCGCCCGAACCGCTTGCCATATTCGCCGAAGGCCCGCTGCCGCCGGTGCTGGCGCTGATGCTGACGCTATTCTGGGCGGTCATCATGCCGGCCGTCGCCTGGTTCTGGCACACCCGCGCCATCGACGAACAGGAGGCCAGCGCCTATCGCGACGGCGGCTATTATGCGGCCTATGCCTATCTGATCGGCGCACCGGCCTGGTGGTTCCTGTGGCGCGGCGGGCTACTGCCCGAACCCAATGGCGTGATCATCTTCTGCCTGTTTGCCGCGATCTGGACCATAGTCTGGTTCTGGAAGAAATACCGGTGATCCGGCTCACCCCTCTCCCAATTTCGCACGAAAAGGATAGCAAAATGAAAACCTTCCTTCTGAACAGCGCCCTGATTGCCATCACCCTGTCGCTTTCGGCGCTCGGTGGCCCGGCGGCCTCTCCCGCCCTTGCGGCCGAGGCACCGGCGACAGACCCCGTGCCAACGGTCGATGTCGATCCGGCGCTGTGGGTCGTGCGGGACGCCGACAGCACAGTCTATCTTTTCGGCACGGTCCATATCCTGAAGCCGGGCATGGGCTGGTTCGACGAGGCTGTGAAGGACGCGTTCGACAAATCGGATCGGCTCGTGCTTGAAATCGTCGAACCCGACACCGCGACCACGCAAAAACTGTTCGCAAAATATGGCTTCGACCAGAATGGCAAGACACTGAGTTCGAAGATGAACGCCGACGAAAATCGGATATTCACCAAGGCGATGGAAAAAGTCGGCCTGCCCGCAGCAGCCTTCGAACCCTTCGATCCCTGGGCAGCGGCGGTCACCATGCAGGTCATGGGGCTGCAAAAGGGTGGCTATGATACCAATAGCGGCGTCGAAACCCAGCTCACCGCCGCAGCGAAGGCTGCGAACAAGCCGATTGGCGCGGTCGAGACGATGGAGGGGCAGCTCGCCATTTTCGACGGCCTTTCCCAGGATATACAGGTCAAGTTCCTCGTCGAATCGGCCAAGGCGGTCGACGACATGACACTCAGCATGGACAATATGGTGGCACTTTGGGCCAAGCCCGATCCCGACGGGCTGGCCCAGGTGATGAATGAAGGGCTGACCGATCCCGCACTGCACGCCGCGTTGCTGACCAATCGCAACGCCAACTGGGCGGTCTGGATCAGCAAGCAGCTTGAAAAGCCGGGGACGACCTTCATGGCGGTAGGCGCCGGGCATCTGGCGGGCACCACCAGTGTGCAGCATCTGCTTTCGGCTTATGGAATCACGGCCGAACGCGTCCAATACTGACACCCACCGACGGTGGCCGGCCGGGGCGCAGCGGCAGGCTTCGCCCCGGTCCGCCTGGCTTGTGCAATCCTGTTCGGCGTTGGCCACAGCGCGCTTTGATGGTAAGGCAGGGCATCCGGAGGAGCATTGCCATGGCCTGTCGCACCATATCGTCCGCCATTGTGGCTGTACTATTCGTCAGTTCGCCGGGGGCGGCGCACAGCGTTGAAACCGCGAAAGGAAACTGGGCCGGAATTCCGCTGCTCGCCCGGCACCATATGGTCCGGTTGAGCGAGCAGGCGATGGCCAGCGTCGACGCGCTTGCCAAAGCGGGCAAATGCAGCGTGATAGGCAATGGCCGCCAGATCAATCTCGACATGGATTTCCTTGTCGAATTTGCACCGGACAACAGCGTCAAAAGGGTCATCGTCGAAGATATCGGCTGCCCCGAGGTTGAACGGATTGCAGCAACGGCCACCTCGCAGGCCGCCAGCAAGGGATGGCTGAAGCCCAGCGGGGAGAATGAACTCGGCTGGTACCGGGGGGCCATAAGCTACCAGCTCCGGTAAGCGACCGACTCTAACGCTTGCAATTGCCCGGATTTGCGCCTAATGGCGCGCGCTTGCCGTGATGGTCATCCCTGGAGGCGTGACGGCAGAAACTGAATCTGTTTGGAGAAATATTATGAGCGATCTGCTGACTCTGTCGGCCGAGCCGCGCGAACGGGCTGGCAAGGGAGCCTCCCGTGCACTGCGTCGCGAAGGCCGTGTCCCTGCCGTGATCTACGGCGACAACAAGGCTCCGGAAGCCATCCATGTCGAGGAAAAAGCCCTCGTCAAGGCGCTGATGACCGGCCATTTCGGCAACTCGATTGTCGAAGTTTCCATCAATGGAAAGGCCGAACGCACGCTGCCCAAGGATGTCGCCTTCCACCCGGTCAGCGACCGCCCGATCCATGTCGATTTCATGCGCCTCGCCAAGGATGCGACCGTGCATGTTGACGTGCCCGTATCGTTCGCCAACGAAGAAGCATCGCCCGGCCTGAAGCGCGGCGGCGTGCTCAACATCGTTCGCCACGAACTCGAACTGGTCTGCGACGCAACCAAGATCCCCGACGAAATCGTCATCGACGTGACCGGTTTCGACGTGGGCGATTCGATCCACATCAGCCATGTGAAGCTGCCCGCCGGGTCGAAGAGCGCGATCACCGACCGCGACTTCACCATCGCGACAATCGTTGCCCCCTCCGGCCTGAAATCGGCCGAAGGCGATACGACCAAGACCGAAGGCGAAGCTTGATAGCTTGAAATATCGCGCTGCTCCTGCGATTGCAGGCAGCGCGACTGGTTCTGGCGCCAAAGCGTAGAGAACCACCAGTTGCCCCCGCTTCGGCGGGGGTTTCCTGTTTTTAGGATGGTGCGATGCAAATCTGGGCAGGCCTTGGCAATCCGGGGGCGCAATATGCGATGCACCGGCACAATGTCGGCTTCATGGCCGTGGATGCGCTGGCCGACCGCTATGATGCGCCCGCACCGGCAAAGAAATTCCAGGGCTGGGTCCAGGAGGCACGGATCGGCAGCGAAAAGATCGTCCTCCTCAAACCCGCCACCTATATGAACGAAAGCGGCCGCAGTATCCGTGCGGCACTCGATTTCTACAAACTCGATCCCGAAGACGTCACCGTCTTTTACGACGAACTCGACCTTGCCCCGTTCAAGATCAAGGTGAAGCGCGGCGGCGGCGCGGCCGGGCATAATGGCATCCGCAGCACCATCGACCATATCGGCGCCGGTTTCCGCCGGGTGCGGCTGGGTATCGGCCATCCCGGTCACAAGGATCGGGTCACCGGCTATGTGCTGGGGAATTTCGCCAGGAGCGAAATCGACCCACTTGCCGATATGCTGGGCGCGATGACGGCAGAGGCCGACTGGCTGGCCCAAGGCGACGATGTCCGCTTCATGAGCGAGATCGCGTCGCGGATGCAGGAGGGGTGAATTCGGCATGAGCAGCTGGCCATGCGGTGCAGGCCATTTGCGCCTGCCATCGCGGCGCTGGCCTTTCGCGCCTTCTGCCGCTAGGGAGCGCGCAATTCATTCCCTGTGAGGATATTATGGGTTTCAAATGCGGTATTGTCGGGCTGCCCAATGTGGGCAAGTCCACCCTGTTCAACGCGCTGACCGAGACGCAGGCGGCGCAGGCGGCGAACTATCCCTTTTGCACGATCGAGCCCAATGTCGGCGCGGTGGCGGTGCCCGATCCGCGCCTGCATGTGATCGCAAAGATCGGCGGCAGCCAGAAGATCATCGAGACGCAGCTGAGCTTTGTCGATATTGCAGGCCTCGTGCGCGGCGCCTCCAAGGGCGAAGGGCTGGGCAACCAGTTCCTCGCCAATATCCGCGAAGTCGATGCCATCGTCCATGTGCTCCGTTGTTTCGAGGATGATGATATCCAGCATGTCGACAACAGGATCGACCCGATTTCGGATGCCGAGACGGTCGAGACCGAGTTGATGCTCGCCGACCTCGAATCCCTCGAAAAGCGCGTGCCTGCCTTCCAGAAAAAGGCGACCGGCGGTGACAAGGAGGCGAAGATCGCGGCAGCCGTGCTGGGCCGTGCGCTCGATCTGCTGCGCGACGGCAAGCCTGCCCGGCTGCTGACTCCCAACGATCCCGAAGAGGCCCGGATTTTCGGCCAGGCGCAATTGCTGACCTCCAAACCCGTGCTCTATGTCTGCAATGTCGAGGAGGGCTCCGCCGCCGATGGCAACGCGCTGTCGGCCAAGGTGTTCGAAAAGGCGAAGGCGGAAGGGGCCGAGGCCGTGGTCGTTTCCGCCGCGATCGAGGCCGAAATCTCGACCATGCCCGCCGAGGACCGCGAGGTGTTTCTGTCCGATCTGGGGCTGCACGAAACCGGTCTGGCGCGGGTGATCCGTGCTGGCTACGAACTGCTCCACCTCATCACCTTTTTCACCGTCGGCCCCAAGGAAGCCCGCGCCTGGACGGTGTTCAAGGGCGCCAAGGCCCCGCAGGCCGCTGGCGTGATCCACAGCGATTTCGAGAAAGGCTTCATCCGCGCCGAAACCATGGCCTATGACGATTATGTCCGGTTCAACGGCGAAGCCGGGGCGAAGGAAGCAGGCAAATGGCGTTCCGAAGGCAAGGATTATGACGTGAAGGACGGCGACATCATGCTGTTCCGCTTCAACGTCTGATCCTTGATCTCGCGCAAAGACTTGATTGCCGGATACCCGCAAAAGCATAAGCATGAGCGAAGCCGATCCCAAAGCCAAACCGGTATTGCCGTTCGACCGCATCGGCGGGCGTGAACCGATTGCGCGCATGGTCAACCGCTTTTACGACCTGATGGACAGCGAACCCGATTTTGCCGAACTGCGCGCGATGCACGCGCCCGATCTGGCACCGATGCGCGAATCGCTCACCGATTTCCTGACCGCATGGATGGGCGGCCCGCGCGACTGTTTCTAAAAGCGGCCGGGTGCCTGCATGATGTCTGCCCATCGCGGGTTGAACGGCATGAATATGGAAGTCGCCAGGCAATGGGTGGTGGCGATGCATCAGGCGGCGAAGGAAACCATCCCGCATGATCCTGACTTCGTCGACTCGATGATTTCGGCCTTTGCCAGCATGTCGAAAGGCATGGCCGCCAATGCCGGACGGAGTGACAATCACTGATTCATCGGCTAAGGCCCCGCGCATGTTCCGCAACTTGCTGGCCCTGCTGTTCCTGTTCGCCTTGGCGCTGCCCGCACTCGCCGTGCCCGCGCCGGTTGACAGGGACGCACCGGTTATGGCCGAAGATTGTCACGGCATACCGACAGGGCAAGACCGCAAGGTGCCCGCTGGGGAGCATGCCATGCAGCATGGCTGTATCGGCTGTATCGCACCCTATGTGGCAGCGATCGAATTGACGCGCGCGGCGCGCCCGATCGCGCCGCCGCTTCCCGGACCGATGGCGGCATTGGCGGGCTTTGCCCCAAAGCCGCACGCCCCGCCCCCGCGAAATGGATTGTGACGCGTTCCACATTCCGACCTATTTCTACGGGAATCAAGTAATGAAGACATATTTATCCGGCGCGAGCGCGCTGGCCCTCGCTTTGTCTGCGCAAGCCGCGCAGGCACAGGAGCATGACCATAGCCAGATGGATCATTCGCAGCATCAGGCTGCCCCGGCTGTGACGGAAAATCATGAAGGCCATACAATGGCAGCTGTCGCCCCGGCCGAAGGGTCCGGCACATCGCGCCTTCCCGCTGCCGAGGGCGGCGGACATTCGGGGCTCCATATCGAGGCGGGCAATGACTGGATGGTGATGGCGCACGGCTATGCCTGGGGCGTCCATAGCAACCAGAGCGGCCCGCGCGGCGATGACAAGAGCTATGTCCAGTCGATGGCGATGCTTTCGGCTGAAAAGGAAACCGGCTGGGGCAGAGTGCAGCTGAAATCGATGTTGAGCCTTGAACCGCTGATGAAAAATCGTGGCTATCCCAGCCTGTTTGCCACGGGGGAGACGGCGGGCGGCGAAGCGCTGGTCGACCGCCAGCATCCGCACGATCTGTTCATGGAGCTTGCGGCGCGGGTCGATGTCAATGTCGGTGAAGGCAGCAGCGTCTATCTCTATGGCGGCCCCGTGGGCGAACCCGCGCTCGGCCCCAGCGCCTTCATGCACCGCGCGTCGGCGCGCTACAATCCGGAAGCGCCGGTCACGCACCACTGGTTCGACAGCGGCCATATCACCTATGGCGTGGCGACTGCCGGTTTTGCCGCGCGCCAGTTCCAGATCGAGGGGTCGATCTTTACCGGTCAGGAACCCGATGAGGACCGCTGGGATATCGAAAAGCCGCGTTTTGACAGCTGGTCAGTGCGGGCGACGTGGAACCCGGGCCCCAACTGGGCGCTGCAGGCCTCAACCGGGCGGTTGAAGGAGCCGGAGTCGCTCCACCCCGGCGAAGATGAACAGCGTACGACCGCCTCGGTCCATTATGCCAATGGCAAAGGCTTGTCGGCGCTGCTCGCGTTCAGCGCAAAGGACCGCAAACCGGGCCAGACGCTGACCGCCTGGCTGGCCGAGGCCAACTGGGACATAGACGCGCATCACACGCTATTCGGTCGCATTGAAAATGTGAAGAATGACGAACTGTTCCCCGATCATCACGATCCGCTACACGATGTGCCGTTCCGCGTGAGCAAGTTCCAGGCGGGTTATGCCTATCGTCTGCCGCTGGGTGAGAAGTTCAACCTTGCGCTCGGCGGTACGGTATCGGCATTTGCCAAGCCCGATGCGCTCGATGCGGCCTATGGCGAGAACCCGATGGGCTATACGCTGTTCGCAAGGCTGTCGCTCGGGCTCTAATCCGCCGCCAAATACCGGTAGATCGCGACCGAGAGGGAAACCATCAAGGTCGCGATCACCGCACCCAGCGCGGCGTCAACGCCGGTTTCGATGAAGGGCACGCCTTCCGTACCGGCGAGCAGGCGGCAGGCAAGCCCTACGAACATGCCGATGATCATGGCCGTCAGGCTAGCCACCAACGCAACCACGAGCGTCAGGAAAAAGATCGACCAGCCATTGCCGCGCGTCAGATCCCATGCGCGCGCGATTGCACCCGAAAAGCCACGCTCCGTCTCCGCCACGGCTACCGCCCCCAGCGGAGTGAATCGTCCTGCAAGATATATTCCGGGCAGGATAAACGCGATAATCCCGGCAAGTGTGATCAACCCGCCCGCAAGCTGGACGATGAAATAAAAGGGTAGCAACGCCAGCGCCTTGCCCAGCGCGGAACCGATCGTCGCCATGTCTTTGCGCGTCAGCAGAACATAGATGGCTACGGCACCGAAAAAGCTGAGCAATCCGGTCGGCAGCAGTGTCAGCCAGTTGTCGGCATAATAAGCCTGGAACGCGGCCAGAATTTCGGCAGGCGTCGCCGCCCCTTCCATATCCGGTTGTCCGGCAAAAAGGCGCGACACCCAGTCCGGCACGAACAGGAACAGCCCGGAGATCGCCCCCACACCTTCGCGATGGGTGTGCAGTTGCGCCTGCGTGTCTTTCCAGACGCTGGAATAATCGAGTTTGCGGTTCATGGGGCCTCCGGTTGCATTTTGCCGGTTAATGGCAAGGTGCAGGGCTGGCAAGCGGCGCAGTGAAACGCTAAGGCCGCGCAATGAAAGCCAAAGGCGATATCGACTGGGACGCTTCGGAGGGACATGTTCCCTATCCGGAAGCGATTGCCCGCATGGAGGCGCGGCAGGCGGCCATCCATGAAGGCAGCGCGCGCGAACTGGTCTGGCTGCTTGAACATCCACCGCTGTACACCGGCGGCACCAGCGCCGATCCGGCGGAACTGCTGAGCCGGCAATTTCCGGTTTATGATACCGGGCGCGGCGGGCGATATACCTATCATGGGCCCGGACAGCGGGTGGGCTATGTGATGCTCGACCTTGCCAGACGCTGCCGGGATGTGCGCTGCTATGTGCATGCGATCGAAGGCTGGGTGATCAGCGCGCTTGCCGCTTTCGGGGTGGAGGCACGACGGGCCGAAGGGCGCATTGGCATATGGTGCGATACGCCATCCGGACAGGAAGCGAAGATCGGCGCGATCGGCGTGCGTGTGCGTCGCTGGGTCACCGCGCATGGCTTTGCCGTCAATGTCGCGCCCGACCTGTCGCATTTCGGCGGCATCGTGCCGTGCGGCATCGCCGAATATCCGGTGACCAGCCTCGCCGATCTGGGTATCGCCGCCAGCCTTGCCGATTTCGACGCGGCACTGGAGGCGTGCTTTCCCGATTTCCTGAATGCGCTTGCAAAAGCCGGAGGCTCTTGCGACCTAGACATTTCTGCCAAAGCAAATTGAGAGGATAACATGCGTCGCGCCCTGATCTTGATGGCAATCGCCCTCCCCGCTCTTTCAGCCTGCGGCGGCAATGATGCCGACAGCAAGGTCACCGAAACCCGCATGGACGATATCGATAGCGTCGAAGGCACGATCAGCGACGAGATGATTCCGACCGACGAAGTGACCGAAGAGGCCCCGGTCGAGGCGAGCGCTGCACCCGCTGCGGCGAAGCCCAAGGCCGACGAGAAGGCGGGAGATGACAAGGCATCGAAGAAGCCTGAGACGGCAGACACCGCTGCTGCGGCCACAACTGACGATTGATATGCAGTTGTTTCGCGTTCGCGGCACCCCGGCGAAGGCAGCTGCCTGTCATAGCCTTCAGTTTATTCCGACAGCCGTGAGGCGCCCCAGCCTGCGCTCCGGGAACGCAAGTTTTTGAAAGATTTCGTTTATGGCATCGCTGCTAGCTGAACCCCTGACGCTGCCCTGCGGCGCAACCCTGCCCAATCGCATGGCCAAGGCCGCGATGACCGAAGGTCTTTCCGATGTTTACGGACGCGCGACCGGCGAACTCGACCGTCTCTATCTGGCGTGGAGCGAGGGCGGCGCGGGCATGTTGCTGTCGGGCAATATCCAGATCGACGCCGATCATCTCGAGCGGCCGGGAAACGTCATCATCGACCGCGAACCCGATGCGGATACAAAGCGCGCGCTGTCGCACTGGGCAGCAGCGGCAACGCGCGGTGGCACTCATTTCTGGGCCCAAATCAGCCATGCCGGTCGCCAGACGCAAAAGGCCGTCAACCCGCATCCCAAGGCACCTTCGGCGGTCAAGCTGGGCCTGCCGGGCGGCCAGTTCGGCCAACCCGTCGCGCTGACCGAGGACGAGATACTGGCCATCATCGCCCGTTTCGGAACGGCAGCGCGCGTCTGCCGGGAAACAGGCTTTACCGGCGTGCAGATCCACGCCGCCCACGGCTATCTGTTTTCGCAATTCCTCAGCCCGCGAACCAATATGCGCGATGATCGCTGGGGCGGCAGTCTGGAAAACCGGGCGCGCGCGTTGCTGTTCACGGTAAATACCGTGCGCACGCTGGTCGGACCCGATTTTCCGGTGTCGGTAAAGCTCAACAGCGCCGATTTCCAGAAGGGCGGATTCGGCTTTGAAGACAGTTTGCAGGTCGCCCGATGGTTGCAGGATGCGGGCGTCGACCTGATCGAGATTTCGGGCGGCACCTATGAACAGCCCAAACTGCTCGGCATCGAAGGGCTGGAGGAACCCGAGGAACAGAATGTCGCCGCCTCGACGCTGCAGCGCGAGGCCTATTTTGTCGATTTCGCCAAGGCGATGCGCAGCGAAGTCAAGATCCCGCTGATGGTCACCGGCGGTTTCCGCACGCGATCGGCGATGGAGCAGGCGCTCAAGCAGGGCGCAGCCGACATTATCGGCATCGGTCGTCCGCTCTGCTATTTCCCCGACGGGCCCAAAAGATTGCTGAACGGCATGGAGATGCTGCCGCGCAAGGAAAACGACCTCGCGCTTTTGCCGCCTGCGCTGCAATGGCTGACCCGCTGGAAAACCTTTCGCGCGATCGACAGCTTTGCCTGCCAATACTGGTTCTTCAGCCAGTTATACGCGCTGGGCAGAACCGGACGGCCCGCGACCGACATGAGCGTGTTTCAGGCGTTTCGCGAAGTTGAAAGCACCCACAAGCGCTGGCTGAAGGAACGGCGGGCGGCCTTGGGTCGGTGACGCGCTCCCCTTCCGCATCGCGGAAGGGGCATTGGCACCCTCATTTACAATTGCTGCCGGCACCGGCGACAAGATCGACGCAGCGGCCGTCAATTTCATCCTTGGGCACATCGAGCCCGATCAGGCTGGCGAGCGTCGGCAGGATGTCGGCGGTTTCGATGCCATTGGGCTGTTCAAAGGGCGCCACGCCTTTCCACCAGAAGAGGATCGGGACACGGCGATCATAGCCCCAGGGCGAGCCATGCGTTGCGACATAGCCGAAGCTGGTGTTCGGAATCGGCGTTACATAGCGTTTGAGCGCGACATAGAAATCGCCCGAACGCGATGGATTGAAACTGGCGCGCGCGCGCTGGATCAGGCTCCAATCCTCCGGCGGGCCCGACGGAGAAGCCGTTGCCGCGATTTCATCCCTGGTAAAGACAACCTCCACCTGCGGATGCTTGCGGTAATATTTGATCGCCGCATCCAGAACCGCGGCGCGCTGGGCCGCCGGGATTTTGGCCGAAAGATACATATCGCCAAAGGGGGCGTCGCCCATGATCGCGGGCTCAGGCAAATCGAATGCCTTGGCCAGCACCGGCCCGACACCCTGCGGCATCAGCTTTATGTCGGCGCGCTCGGCGGCGGGCAGCCCCTGAATCGTGTTGCGTTCCGGCAGGTCATGGCCACCATGATCGGCGGTCAGCACGACGACATAGGGCACCTTGCTCTTGTCGAGCGCGGCGAACATCCGGCCCAGGGTCGCGTCCAGCGCAACCATTTGCGTGCAAGTCTCTGCCCCTTCGGTGCCGTAAGTGTGCCCGACATAATCGGTGGCCGACAGGCTGATCGCAAGCACGTCGGTTGCCGGGCCACGACCAAGCTTCTTCTCGCCAAAGGCGGCCAGCGCCAGATCCATCGTCAGGGCATCAAAATCACCCGACGCGCGGAAGGCGCGGGCATCACCCGGTTTGCGTTGCGGCAATGTGCCGACGGTCGCATCGCCGCCGATGGCGACCGCCCGCGAATGGCTGGCGCACATGGCGGGCAGTTTGACCCTGGCGGGCTTGTCGATGGCTGCCTTGGCGCGATTGTTGATCAGCGTAGCGCCCTTGGGAATGGCGGCCTCGCTGCCTGCATAGCTGCGGAACGCCTTGCCGTCCCACCACATGGTGAGGGTGGTATTATGCCCCCCCATCATCACCGCGCCGCGATCCTTGCCCGAAACCGCGACCACCTGCGAGGCAGGATTCACGGCGCGCATCCGATCACCCAGCGTAGGCACCTTGAGCAGGTTCGGCGAGACGGTGTAATTGGAACTGTTGCTTCCCGCGACCGTGGTGTCTTCGGAGCAATAAACGCCATAGTCGGTCTTGCCATCCTTGCCCGGACGACCAGCCGACGGATCGAACCAGCTATTGGCGATGATGCCCGTACGGGCGGGACGGCTGCCGGTCAGGATGGTCGAGTGGCCGGGGCAGGTTTCGGTCGCGGCATGGCCCTGATAGCCGTTCGGAAAGGTGACGCCGTTCGCCAACCGCTTCAGACCGCCGCTGAAATCCTCACGATATTCGTTGAACAGGTCGGTCGAAAACTGGTCGACCGAAATGGCCACGATCAACTTCGGCTCCGGCGCCCTGGGTGCGCTGTCCTGCGCAGACACGGCGGTTGAAACAAGCGCGGTTGCGCCCAGCAGAAGTGCAGCAAATCTGTTCATCATTCCCATCCCGAACTAAAGTCAAACACCTTCCTCGGCCCGCAAGGCCTTGCGGTCAAGCTTGCCGATCATCGTCTTGGGCAGGGTATCGCGGACAACGACGCCCAATACCCTTTCATGCTTGCCCAACTGCGGGTTCAGCCAATTGGCCAGTTCCTCACCGGTCACCGCCTGCCCCTCGCCCAGCGTCACATAGGCCTTGGGGCGCTCGCCCGAATAGGGGTCGGGCACGCCGATCACCAGCGCCTCCTTCACCGCAGGGTGCTGGTAGAGGATGTCCTCCACCTGGCTTGGAAAAACCTTGAACCCGCCGACCGCGATCATGTCCTTCAAACGATCGACGATGAAGATGAAGCCATCCTCGTCGATCGTTGCAACGTCGCCGGTGCGCAGCCAGCCGTCGACGAACACCTCGGCGGTCGCCTCCGGCTTGTTCCAGTATCCGGCCATGATCTGCGGCCCTTTGGCCAGCAACTCGCCCGGCTGACCGGCGGGGGCGGGTTTGCTGGCGTCTTCCTTGTCGGCAAGGCGCACCAGCGTGCCCGGTATCGGCTGGCCGATGCTGCCAAGCTTGCTTGTGCCCTCATAGGGATTGCACGAAATCACGCCCGAACTTTCAGTCAGGCCATAGCCTTCGATGACCGCCGCATGCGCCACACCCTCGAACCGTGCTTTCAGTTCCGCAGCCAGCGGCGCGCCACCCGAGATGCAGGCGCGCAGCGAGCTGAAATCGGTATTCGGCAGTTCGGCATTGTCGAGCAGCGCCTGGTACATGGTCGGCACGCCGGGCATCGCCGTAACCCTGGTCCGGTTGACCGCCTTCAACGCTGCGGCTGCCTCGAAGCGGGGCAGCATCACAATCTCCCCACCATTGCAAATCGTGCGATTGAGCACCGTTGCATTGGCAAAGACATGGAAAAAGGGAAGCACGCCCAATATCCGGTCCTCGGCGGGGTTTTCCGGCTGGTTGGCGCGGCTGTGCGGATCGATCAGATTGATCTGCCGCGCATTGGCGCTGATATTCTGGTGGGTCAGCATGGCGCCCTTGGGCGTACCCGTGGTGCCGCCGGTATATTGAAGCTGCGCCACATCGCTTTCCGGGTCGCAGGGCACCGGCATGACCGCGCCGTCATTGCCGACGACTTCGGCAAAGAGGGTGATACGCGGGTCTGCCGGGATCGCCGCGATCTCGGCCTTTTTGAACAGGCGGTAGGCCCATCCTTTCAGCCTGGGCAGCGCCTCTGCCACGCTGCCGACGATCAAATGGCCCAGTTCGGAATTGTCGAGCACCTTGAGCGCGGTCGGCAGCAGTGCTGCGGCAGAGACCGTCACCAATATCGATGTGCCGCTGTCGGCCACCTGATGCGACAGTTCGTCAACGGTGTAGAGCGGCGAGAAATTGACGACGGTCGCCCCGGCCAGCATCGCGCCATAATAAGCGATGATATAATGCGGCACATTGGGCAGGAACAACCCGATATGGTCGCCCTTGCCGATGCCGCGCAATTGCAGCCCGCGGGCGAATTTGCGCACCGCCACCTCGACATCGGCATAGCTGTATTTGCGGCCCATGAAGTCGGCGAGCGCCGCCTTGCCCATGCGCTGCGCAGACTGGAAAAACATGTCATGGACAGACAATGGGGGAAAGCTCTGCTCCCACTTTGCCGGGTGCAGATAGTTGGAAACCCATGGGGTCGTGCCAGTCATAACTCTCCTCTACGCGGCGCTATACCAGCCCACGCCGTCGATTGTCTCCACCTTTGCGCGCCCGGTTGCAACCAGATGCACCAGATGCGCCGCAGACTCGCCGGTGGCGAGGCCGAAAACGCTCTCGTCGATCGGCCGGTCGAACAGCAGGGCAAAGGTATCGACCGCCCGCAGCGGCTTTTCGCGCAGGGCCAGTTCCAGCTTGTCCAGCCGGTCGTGATGGCCCTCGGCCAGCTTGTCGAGCCGGACATGGACACCGCGGAACGGTGATCCGTGCGCGGGCAGCACCAGCATGTCGCCCGGCAGCTTGCGGCGGAATTTGGCAATCGAATCGAGCCATTCGCCCAGCGGATCGGCATCGGGCTCGCTGTCCATGATCGACACATTGCTGGTGATGCGCGGCAAAATCTGGTCGCCCGCGATGATTGCGCCATTATGATGGTCGATCAGGCAGGTATGTTCAGGCGTATGGCCGCCGCCGGTCATCGCCTCCCACACACGCCCGCCGATGCGGACATGCTGGCCATCCTCAAGCCGCCGGTGGCCGGTGGGCAGTTGCGATACCGCCCGAGCAAAGCCGCCAAAGCCGCGCTTGCGCATGCTTTCGATCTGCGCCGCGTCATAGCCCTGGAAACGGCGCCGTTCGAGGATCTCCTTTGGCGGTTCGTCACGCTGGTCGCTGGTCAGCATCCGCGCCATCAGCCATTCGGTGCGGTTCATCCAGACCTGCACCTTGCAGCGATTGGCGAGCCAGCCCGCACAGCCGACATGGTCGGGGTGGAAATGGGTCACAAAGATGCGCGTCATCCGCTTGCTCGCCAGCGTGCCTTCGAGCAGCTTTTTCCATTCCTCGATCACCACCGGCATGAACAGCCCGGTATCGGCAATCGCAAAGCCCTCGCCCGCCTCGTCGCGGTCGCCGAGCAGCCAGATATTGATGTGGTTGAGATTGCCGGGCACCGGCATCCGCGTCCACCCCATGTCGGGCGCGAGCGGATAGATTTCGCCATAGCCGGGCACATGTTCACCCAGCGGATAGGTCAGCCCCTTGATCTCGATGGGTTCAAAGCCATGATCGGCAAGCGACATGTCATAAGCAGGAAGCGGTTCGGCAGTCATGACCGCCTGCCTGCCCTATGCGCTGGCCGCACGCAATGGTGACGTTAGGGAAGGTGGGGAGGTGAAACTGGCCGGGGCATGCCATTGCATGCCTCCCTGCGAACCGGGCGGAAGGACGATGGCGGTCAGGGGTGAAGTAAAGTGTCCCCATATTCAGGGAATGGCGGGTATGGGAAGGCGGGCCATAGGCTCACGCTTGCCTGATTGGTGAATTTGGTAAACTGGCACCGTAGTTCAAATTACTTTCTCACAAAATCGCCATAGCCCAGTTTCTGAGCCAAAGTTGGATTGGTTGTCGGTTTGAAATCTCTGTCCAAACTGTTGTTAGGCAAAACACCAATGGCGTGAAGCCGATCTCCTATTCCCACCGTCACCGGCGCATCGGTCACTTGCACGGTGATGGATTTCAGCCGGTAGCCGCGGCCAAAGCTGGCGGCGAGGTCATCAGGATCAACCTGCTCCACGCTCGTCGGATCAGCAAGGTCCTTGAAAGTCACCAGCATCGGATAGGCGCTGTCCTCGCAGGTCTCGTCAGGCTTACAGCCAGTCTTGAAACGGCGCGGCAAGGCGTTTTCACGACCGCCGCCTGGCACCGCCTCCAACAGGCTTTGCGGATCGTCAAAATCGCCCAATTTCAAGCCACTGGCGATTGCCAGCCAGTCAAATG
>JADLBY010000105.1 GCA_020847445.1 Sphingomonadaceae bacterium
AGGCCGATGCGACCATCGTCGTCTTGCCAGCGCCGGGAGGCGCAATCAGCACGGCATTGGAGCCCGCGACAAGCGCGGCCTTCAAATCCGGCAATACAGCTTCGACTGGAAGGGTCACGGCACCTTAATAGGCGCGGGCTATGGCAAACTCCACCGCCTCGACCAGGGCATCCTTGGCAGCACCGGCGGGGAATGGGCCCAGCGCATCGATCGCGCGCTGGCCATAATGGCGGGCACGTTCCAGCGTATCGTCGATCGCGCCGTGCCTGCGCAACAGGCTGGTCGCATGGGCCAGATCGTCTGCACTCGCCCGATGCCCGAGCATCGCATTGTGCCAGAAGCTTTTTTCCTCCGCATCGCCACGGCTGTGGGCAAGGATGACGGGCAAGGTCACCTTTCCGTCGCGGAAATCGTCGCCTGCGTCCTTGCCCATCGTGGCCCCGTCGGAAACATAGTCGATGGCATCATCGACCAGCTGGAAGGCGATACCCAGATTGCGGCCATAGGCATCGAGCGCCAGTTCATCCGCCTCGGGTCTTTCGGCGACCACCGCCGCAATCCTGCACGCAGCGGCGAACAGCGCTGCGGTTTTCGCGCCGATGATGTCGAGATATTTTTCCTGGCTGGTCGTGATCTGGCGCTGGGCGGTGAGCTGGTTCACCTCTCCCTCGGCAATCACGGCGCTGGCGTGGCTCAATATCTTGAGCACTTTCAGCGAGCCATCCTCGACCATCAGTTCGAACGAGCGGCTGAACAGAAAATCGCCAACCAGCACGGCTGCAGGATTGCCAAAAATCAGATTCGCCGCCGTCTTGCCGCGCCGCATGTCACTGCCATCGACAACATCATCGTGCAGCAACGTCGCGGTATGGATGAATTCGACCGCCGCCGCGAGCCTGTGGTGCCGATTCCCCGGATAGTCGAGCAACCGCGCGCAGGCGAGCGTCAGCATCGGCCGCATCCTTTTACCGCCCCCGGCTATCAGATGCCCGGCAAGTTCCGGAATCAGGGGAATCTCGGACTGCATGCGATCGAGAATCACCGCATTCACCCGGTTCATTTCGGGGGCCACAAGATTCAGCATCGGCTGGAGCGAAGGCGTGCGCGCGGCGCCAAGCTGGTGAATGGTCGCAGTCATAATGGCCCGCCTTGGCAAGTGGCGACCCTATAGGCAAGCGTAAAAGGCGATATCCGGCTTGCCTGTCGCGCGATGGCACGGCATGGAAAGCGCGATGGCACAGGACGACAAGCTGACCCGATACCGCGAAAGCATCGACAATATCGATGCTGCGCTGGTTTTCATGCTCGCCGAGCGCTTCAAGATCACACAGGCCGTCGGTGAGCACAAGGCGACGACCAACCTGCCTCCAGCCGATCCGGGGCGCGAAGAGCGACAGATCGAACGGCTGCGGCAACTGGCGCGGGATGCCAATCTGGATCCCGATTTCACCGAGAAGTTCCTGCGTTTCATCATCGATGAAGTGATCCGCCACCATGAACGGATCAGGGACGGGGCCGCCTAGGGCCTGTCCTGTTTAGTTGGAAGCAGGACCGGCTCTAGACCGCCTTTGGCAGGCTGAGGCGCACCAGCAAGCCGCCCATATCCTCGCTTTCTTCAAGCTCGATTGATCCGTTGTAGATTTCGGCCACGTCGCGGACGATCGCCATGCCAAGCCCTGTTCCGGGCTTGCCGCTGTCGAGCCGCACGCCGCGGTCGAAAATGCGCGCCCGGTCCTTTTCGGGGATGCCGCGGCCATCATCCTCGATGATGATCGCGACCATCTCGCCCGCATCCTCCACGGTCACGAACACGCTGCCGCCGCCATATTTGGCGGCATTTTCGACGAGGTTGCCGATCATCTCGTCCAGATCCTGCCGCTCGACGCGCACCGACAATTGCTTGTTGCCCGCCATGTCGAGCCGCACATGGCGGTAGAGCCGCCCGACTGCCCGCTCGACCGATTCAAGGCTTTGCCATACTTCCGCCCGGCTGTGGCTATGGCCGCGCCGTCCGACAGCGCGGGCGCGCGCCAGATGGTGATCGACCTGCCGACGCATGGTCGTGGCTTCGCGGATAACGGTTTCGGCCAGATCCGGCGACTGTGCGGTTGCACTGTTCATGATGACGGTCAGCGGGGTTTTCAGCGCGTGCGCCAGATTGCCTGCATGGCGCCTTGCCTCTTCAGCCTGTTTCTCATTATGGTCAAGTAATGCATTGAGTTCATTGACCATTGGCATGACTTCATCCGGCAAGGCGTCTTGAATGCGATGCTGTTTTCCGCTGCGCATCGCCGCAATTTCGCGACGCACGTCGCGCAGCGGCCACAGCCCGTAAAAGGTCTGCAAAGCCGCCATGATGATCAGGCCAAAGGCGAGCACCGCAAAGGCCGTCGCCAGCACGGTGCGCAATTCGGTAATCTGTGCATCGAGGCTTTCGCGACTTTGCGCGACCATGAATATCCAGCGTGTCTGGCTGTCGGGCAGGACAATCGCGCGCTCGACGATGCGCAGCGGTTCGCCGGCAAATTCGTCGCTGGTCCGGAAATGCGGCATGGCGTCGGTATGGCCCAGATCGACCCGCAACGTGCGATCCCATAGCGATCGCGACGGAAACGGCATCTTGCCCTTGCCGCTGATCTGCCAGTACAGCCCGCTATTCGGTTCCAGAAAGCGCTGGTCACCCAGCGGACGATTGAGCCGAACCTCTCCATCGGGCCCGATTTCGGCGGACGCAATCATCGCCGTCAGCACATATTCCATCTGATCGTCGAAATTGTCCGAAACGGCGTTGACCAGCACGCGGTCGAGCGCGAGGCCGCCTGCAATCAGCAGCAATGTGATCCAGCCTGCCGCAATGATGATCATGCGGCGACTCAACGAGCCGGTACCGCCTGCGGGCTTGTCTGCTGTCGTTACAGGAGCAACCTGGCCCGCCTCTTCCGCCATAGCTTCAGCCGCGCGGTTCTTCCAGGCTATAGCCAAGGCCGCGAATGGTCGAGATCACATCCTGGCCCAGTTTCTTGCGGATGCGGGTGACGAACACTTCGATCGTATTCGAATCGCGGTCAAAATCCTGGTCGTAAATATGCTCGATCAGTTCGGTGCGGCTGACCACCTTGCCCTTGTGGTGCATCAGATAGGACAGCAGCTTATATTCCTGCGCCGTCAGCTTGACCGGCTCACCATTCAGCGTGACGCGCCCCGAACGGGTGTCGAGCCGCACATCGCCTGCGGTCAGCTCTGACGAGGCGTTGCCCGATGCACGGCGGATCAGCGCGCGCAGCCGCGCGATCAGTTCTTCGGTCTGGAAGGGCTTGGCAAGATAATCGTCGGCGCCTGCATCGAGGCCCGCAACCTTGTCTGACCAGCTGTCGCGCGCCGTCAGCACAAGCACGGGAAATTTCTTCCCCTCGCGCCGCCAGCGATCTAGCACGGTCAGGCCGTCCACTTCGGGCAGACCAAGGTCGAGGATGACGGCGTCGTAATTTTCGGTGGAGCCCATGAAATGGCCGTCTTCGCCATCGGTCGACAGGTCGACCGCATAGCCAGCGCCTTCAAGCGTTGATTTGAGCTGCTGGCCCAGCGTCGGTTCGTCTTCCACGATCAGGATGCGCATGTCGCTTCCTTGCTCCCTATGTTTATTGTCGGTTTACCGGAGATAACAGATTGACCGGCAGGCGCAAACCAAAGCCTGCCTGTAGCTGTTGTGCCGTCAACGCTGGCGCAGGATGCTGCCCGAACGGGCATCGACATCGACAAAAATGACTCGTCCTGAATCGATGAATTTGAGGCGATACACCTGCGCGCCGCCATCATATTCGGGGCCCAGATATTCCATCCCGCGCATGCGGGGAACCACGCGCCCCTCGATTTCGCGCAGCGACAGAACCTTGCCCGAATTCATCTGCTCACGCGCCTTGCCCTGATCATCACCCTTGCGGGCATCGGCAGGCACAGCGATGCTGGCGGAGCCCAGCGCGGCGGCAAGAAGGAGCAGGACGGCTTGTTTCATCGGGCCCGGATAGACGCGTCGCATTGAACCAAGTCTGAACGGCGCGTCAAGCTTTGGGTAAGGATAAGGCCGCCCTGCACCACCGGTCATTTCACCATTTCAAAGGTGAAGCTGATCGACGAACCGATGCGCACCTGCCCGGGCGCGATCGGCGTGTCCTTGGCAGAAGATTGCTCGCGCATCGCCATGACCGGCATCGGATAGCCACCGCCGTCGCCCGACTGCTCCTCGACGCGGAGCACCCGTGCGCTGCCATAGCCTGCCTTGCGGGCGATGGCATTGGCCCGCCTGATCGCGCTATCCCATGCCTTGTCGCGCGCGCTTTCCCGCAATTTGCTGTCGTCGTCGACGCTGAAACTCGGGCCGTTGAAATTGGTTGCGCCGTCGCTGGCAAGTGCATCTAGAAACTGCGGCAGTTTCTTCAGGTCGCGCAGTTTCGCCGTGACCGTATTGCCCGCTTCAAACCCGCGAAAGGTCTGCCGCCCCTCATTATAGTCGAACTGCTGGTTGAGCGAGATCTGGGTGGTCTGGATATCCTTGTCCGCGATACCGAGCTTTTTCAGTCGCGAAATCACCAATGCCATTTGGGCGTTGTTCTGCCGCACCGCCTCGTTCGCGGTCGGTGCCAGTGTCTGCACACCTGTCGAGAAAGTGGCGACATCCGGAACGGCGTCGACATATTCGGTCACCGAAAGATCGATGACGGGATTGGTTGCAGTGATGTGGACTTCGGTTGCCATTGCTTGCCCCGTGATGCTGCCAGTTGCCAGAAGTGCGGCGATAATCAGCTTGCGCATAGATACTCCTTTTCGCGGTCAGATCGCGGAAGCACGCGCAAAGCCGATATAGGTTTCGCGCAACTTCCGCGTGACCGGGCCGCATTTGCCATCCCCAAGCTGAACGCCGTCTATACGGGTTACCGGCAGCACAAAGGCCGAGGCGGCGGTGACCATCGCTTCTGCGGCATCCTTTGCCTCGTCAACGGTGAAGGCGCGGGTTTCAACCTCGACCACGCCCTGCCGGGCAAGTTCGAGCACCGCATGCTGGGTAATCCCGTGCAGGATGCTGCAATCGAGCGGGTGAGTGATCAGCCTGCCCTGCCTGGTCACGATATGCGCATTTTGCGACGTCCCCTCGGTGACAAGGCCGTCGCGCACCAGCCAGGCATCGTCGGCGCCCAGTGCCTTCGCTTCGGCCTTCATCAGCGAGGCGTAAAGCAATTGCGTCGTCTTCACATGCGCCATTTGCCAGCGCCGGTCGGGCAAGGTGACCACCGACACCCCGCTTTCGGCCTGCGGCCGCTCCACCAGCGCGGCGTTCTGCGTAAAGCCGACGATCGTCGGCGGCAGGTCGGCGGCAGGAAAAAGGAAATCGCGGTCGCCGGGGTTCCCACGCGTGACCTCGAAATAGATCATGCCTTCGACAAGGGCGTTGCGCGCCACCAGTTCGCGACACATCGTGAGCAGCGTTGCGCGCGTGGGCGGCGCAGGCATACGCAACTCAGCCATCGACCGGTGCAGCCGCGCAACATGGCCGTCAAAATCGATCAGCCTGCCATCGATCACCGAAACCACCTCGTAAACGGCATCGGCAAAAAGGAAGCCACGGTCGAAGACCGATATTCGAGCTTCGGTTTCGGGGACATATTGGCCGTTGAGATAGACTGTGCGCATATACTGGCTTTGCGCGAGAGCTTGCATCGCGTCAACCTTCCCCCTATCCGCCGCCCACCATGTCTGCCCCTCCCATCCTGTCTTATGAAGGCCTGTCGCTGCAACAGGGCGCTGGCTGGCTGTTCAGCGAGATCGATGTCCATATCGGTCCGCGCGATAGGCTGGCGCTGATCGGCCGCAACGGCGCGGGCAAGACCACGTTGCTGAAGCTGATCGCCGCGGCCATCGACGCCGATAGGGGCAAGCGCACCGTCGTGCCCGGCACCCATATCGTGATGCTCGAACAGGATCCCGATTTTGCACCATTCGAACGGCTGATCGACTATTGCCTTTCGGGCGAACAGCCGCCGGCCGAACATGAAATCCGCAGCATTGCCGACCAGCTGGGCATCGATCTCGACCGTGATGCAAAGACCGCGAGCGGCGGCGAGAAGCGCCGCGCCGCGATCTGCCGCGCGCTGGCCAGCGAACCCGACCTGCTGCTGCTCGACGAGCCGACCAACCATCTCGATCTTGGCGCGATCGAATGGCTCGAAGACTGGCTGACGCGCTACAAGGGCGCGTTTGTCGTCATCAGCCATGACCGCACCTTCCTGACCCGGCTGACCCGTCAGACGCTGTGGCTCGACCGGGGCGCCTTGCGCCGTAACGAGATCGGTTTCGGCGGCTATGAGGCGTGGATGGAAGCGGTCTATGCCGAGGAAGCCCGCGCTGCCGAACGGCTCGACGCCAAGCTGAAGATCGAGGCGCACTGGCTCGAACGCGGCGTCACCGCGCGGCGCAAGCGCAACCAGGGGCGGCTGGCCAAGCTGCACGAAATGCGCGCGCAACGCGCCGCGATGCTGGGGCCGCAGGGTATAGCAAAGCTCGCCGCCGCAACCGACGAAGTGAAGACCAAGACGGTGATCGCTGCCGAAGGCGTCACCAAGAATTTCGGCGAACGCCGCATCATCCGCGATTTCACGCTGCGTATCCAGCGCGGCGACCGCATCGGCATTGTCGGCGCGAACGGGACGGGGAAAACCACGCTTATCCGGATGCTCACCGGCGAAATGGCACCCGATGAAGGCACAATCACGCTGTCAAAAACGCTGACCGGGATCATTATCGACCAGCAGCGCAAACTGCTTGCACCGGAAAAACGGGTGCGCGACGTGCTGGCCGACGGCAGCGACTGGATCACCGTTCGCGGCCACAAAAAGCATATCCAGGGCTATTTGAAGGAATTCCTTTTCGACCCCAATCTGGTCGAGGCGCGGATCGGCACGCTATCGGGTGGCGAACGCTCGCGGTTGCTTCTCGCACGCGAATTTGCGCGCGAGGCGAACCTGCTGGTGCTCGACGAGCCGACCAACGATCTCGATCTCGAAACGCTCGATCTCTTGCAGGAAGTGATCGCCGACTATGAAGGCACCGTGCTGATCGTCAGCCACGACCGCGACTTTCTCGACCGCACCGTCACGCTGACCCTCGGCCTCGACGGGTCGGGCAAGGTCGACATCATCGCGGGCGGCTATGCCGATTGGGAAGCCAAGCGCGACCGGCGGCCGCAAAGCGCAGCGAAGGCGCAAAAATCAGCACCCGTCCCCGCCTCACCGCCCCCACCCAGGGCGGCCAAGCTGTCCTACAAGGATCAGCGCGACTATGATCTGCTGCCCAAACGGATCGAAGAGATCGAGGTAGAGATAGCCAAAGCCGAACAGGAAATCTCCGACGCCAGCCTTTACAGCCGCAATCCGGCGCGGTTTTCGGAACTGACCGCGCAGATCGAACAACTGCGTGCCGAAAAGGACGCCGCAGAGGAACGCTGGCTGGAACTGGCGGAGATGGTCGAGGCACTGGCCGGATAGGCTCGCATGGCGGCATCATCCCGGCAGCCGGTAATGATCCCCCAGCCGGTCGAGCGCGATGCGCAGCACCAGCTTTCCCGACCGCAAGGGCCAGCCCATCGCCTTTTCCGCAACCGGCACGCCTTCGCCCGCGCAGATCACCCGCCATGCAATATCGCCAAGATCGCGCCCCAGTTCCTTCAGGGCGTCGTCGAAGCGCTGCTTGGCATGCAGCGCGCGTTCGGTGGGCGTCACCGGTGCTGGCGCCCCGCGCCTGCCGCGCGATACCGGCGAGGAATCCCATATCATCGTCGTCCGCGCACCCAGACAGGCACACTCATAATCCCCGCGCAGTTTTTCGCCTGCCAGCAATTGCCGGTCGGAAAGATGGCCATGCGCATGCAGCCACGACAAGGGCGATTCGGAAAGATTGACGGTAACCGTCCGCCTCGGCTTTTGCCGTGATGCGCCGCCCGCCGGATCGGGCAACGAGCGTTCGATCAACAGGCGCGGATCGCGGAATGTGGCGGGTTGGCTGGCGGCGACAGGGCGGGGCATGGCTACTCCTTCGAATCGATGAATTGCCCTATTGCCATTTGGAGAAATATGTAGGAAAGTGAAAACCTATTTGGTTATCGAAAGACCGAACCCATGTTGCACCGCATCCGCGAAGTCCGCCGCGCCCGGGGGCTTACCCTGCTCGACATAGCCGAACGCTGCGATCCGCCAACCACAGCGCAAACCATCGGACGGCTCGAAACCGGAACGCGCACATTGTCGCTCGACTGGCTCAACCGCATCGCCGGGGCGCTGGGCGTCGATGCCAGCGAACTGGTCCAGCGTCCCGATCAACAGGAATTGCCGGTCGCTGCGCATCTGGGGATCGACGGCGTGCACGCACCGACCAGGGCCGACACGATGGTCGCACCGCGCCTGCTTGGCGAAATGGTGGGGCTGCGCGTGATCGACAGCATCGGCGATTACCGGCGCGGCGACGAGCTGTGGTGCGAGCAGATGCCGCCGGAACGCTTTGCCGAAGCGCTCAATTGCGACATTCTGGTGCCGCGCCCCGCAGGCCGTTTCCTGTTTGGCCGCCTGCTGGGGCGCGAGGACGGCAAGCTGCACCTTCTGCCGCTGGCAGCAGGGGCAAGGCAGCAGGTGGTCGCAGACCCGGCCTGGATCGCGCGCGCGGCAAAACTGGTGCGCGCGCTGTAGCACCATGCGCGTCCTGTCGCTCTCAACCCTCTATCCCAGCGCGGCGGCGCCCAATTTCGGGCGCTTCGTCGAATTGTCGCTCGATGCCGCCGATGCGACGGATGAGGTCGAAATTGTCCGTATCAGCCCCAACGGACTGCCGCCCTGGCCGCTATCGCGGCTGATGCGAACCTATAAGGCACGGGCAAGACTTCCGGTTGCGGACGAATGGCGCGGCCACCGGGTGTTGCGCCCGCATTTTGCGCTGATCCCCGGATCGGCACCGGCGCGCAATGCCGCGGCACTGGCAAAGGCGGTGCTGCCGCTCGCGCAAAATTTGCATGCGCAACAGCCGTTCGATCTTGTCGATGCGCAGTTTTTCTGGCCCGACGGGCCCGCCGCGATGCAGCTTGCCGAAGCACTCGGTCTACCATTTTCGATCAAGGCGCGCGGTGCGGATATCCATTACTGGACGACGATTGCGGGCTGCCGCGAACAGATTGTCGACGCCGCGCAAAGGGCAACGGGATTGCTGGCGGTTTCGGAGGCGATCCGGGCCGATATCGCAGGCTTTGGCGTCGATACCGGCAAGATCCGGCTGCACCGGACCGGCATCGACCGGTCGTTGTTCGGCCTGCCGACTGACCCGCATGAGATGCTTCGGGCCCGGTTGCAGGTGCCGACCTATGAAGCGCTGCTTGCCTGTGTCGGCGCGCTGATCCCGCGCAAGGGCCAGGCCTTTGCCATCCGGGCAATGGCGCAACTGCCCGAGGCCCGGCTGGCCCTGATCGGCGAAGGCGAGGATCGCCCGATGCTGGAAAAACTGGCCCGGGAACTGAGCGTGGCCGATCGCGTCCACCTGCTCGGTTCGCTGCCCCATGGGGAGATCGCGCATTATCTGCAGGCTGCCGACCTTGCCGTGCTACCCTCTGCCAGCGAAGGTCTGGCCAATGCCTGGATCGAAGCGCTGGCGTGC
The DNA here is from genome assembly GCA_020847445.1 of Sphingomonadaceae bacterium. Lineage (GTDB taxonomy): Bacteria > Pseudomonadota > Alphaproteobacteria > Sphingomonadales > Sphingomonadaceae > Sphingorhabdus_B. The sequence goes on from JADLBY010000105.1 coordinate 9,685, forward strand.
GGAACGCCGCTGATCATCACCGACGCCGGGGGCGCGCGCGAAGTGGTGAAGTCAGACGCCGCTGGCCGGATTGTCGCGCGCGATGCCGACGCGATTGCGGCCGCTGTCCACGAGCTTCTTTCTGCACCGCCGCGTCGCGAGGCCGTCGCCGCGACGGTTGCCGATTATAGCTGGCAGGCAAATGGCGCCGCGCTTGTCGCGCATTGGCGCCATCTGATCAAAGCGGCGGCCTAAACCGTCCCCTCATTCAGCCGTTCGACCTTGCTGTCGGCCACCTTTTCGGCAGGCACGAAGCTGTCGGGGCTGACGCCGAACCAGATCAGGAACGGTGCCGACTGATAGATCGACGAATAAGAGCCGACGAAGATACCAAAGGCCATCGCCACGCTGAAGCCGAAGATCACGTCGGGCCCGAACAGCACCAGCACGACCAGCGGGGTCAGGATGGTCAGGCTGGTCATCACCGTGCGCGACAGCGTTTCGTTGACCGAAAGATCGAGCAGCGCGGGCATGTCCATCTTGCGATATTTCATCAGATTTTCGCGGATACGGTCATAGATGACGATGGTGTCGTTGAGCGAGTAGCCGATGATCGTGAGCAACGCCGCGATCGTGTTCAGATCGAACTCCATCTGGGTCAGCGAGAACAGCCCGAAGGTCAGCGTCACGTCGTGGATCAGCGCCCAGATGGCACCGACGCCAAACTGCCATTCGAACCGTATCCAGATATAGGCCGCAATGCCAAGCGCTGCGGCAATCAGGGCGAACAGCCCCTTGTCGAACAATTCGCTCGATACCTTGCCGGACACCGAATCGACCCCGTCGATGCGAACCTTCGGATGCTCCTGCTTCACCTTGGCGATGATCTTTTCCGCCATTTCATTGGCCAGCTCGGGCTTCTTGTCTGCGCCATCGGGCAGCTTCATGCGGATCGACACCTGGTTTTCCGCGCCAAAGCGCTGGATCGTCGGATCGCCATAGCCCAGTTTGCCGATGCTTTCGCGCAGCGCCTCCACCGGTGCGGCCTGTTCGCCGACAAAGGTCGTCCGGATCATCTGGCCGCCGATGAAGTCGACGCCAAAGTTCAGCCCGCGTGTCGCCACCAGTGCAATCGATGCCACCATCAGCAGGATCGAAATGCCGAAAGCGACCTTACGCCATTTCAGGAAACCGATATTGGTGTTGTCGGGAACGAGTTTGAGAAGTTTCATGTTCGAACCCTCGCCTTAAATGTTCAGGTCTTGCGGACGGGCGCGCTTCACCCAGCCTGCCACCCACATGCGGGTCAGCGTGACGGCGGTGAAAACCGACGTGACAATGCCGATCATCAGAACCACCGCAAAGCCGCGGATCGGGCCGGAGCCGAAGATGAAAAGCAGCACGGCCGCGATCACATTGGTGATATTGGCATCGAAAATCGCGCGGCTGGCTTCCTTATAGCCATTTTCCAGCGCCTGGATGACACGCCTGCCCTTGCGCCTTTCTTCGCGGATACGCTCGTTGATCAGCACGTTGGCGTCGACCGCCGCACCGATGGTAAGAACGAAACCGGCGATGCCCGGCAGCGTCAGCGTGGCATGGAACATCGCCATCACCGCGAGGATCATGGCCACGTTGATGATCAGCGCATAGCTCGCATAAATGCCGAAACGCCCATAGGACAGGATCATCCACATCAGCACGCCTGCGGTACCGATCAGCGCGGCGAGGATGCCGCTTTTGATCGAGTCCGCGCCCAGATCGGGGCCGACCGAGCGTTCCTCGACCACCTTCAGATCGACCGGAAGCGCGCCCGAATTGAGCGCGATGGCCAGCTGGTTCGCGCTGTCGACGGTGAAGCTGCCCGAAATCTGCGACGAGCCGCCCAGGATCGGTTCGTTGATGCGTGGTGCCGAAATCACCTGCCCATCGAGGATGATCGCAAACAGCTTTCCGGTATTCTGCTGGGTCATGCGGGCAAAGCGCTGTCCGCCTTCGCCATCAAACTGGATGTTCACAACCGGCTGGTTGTCCTGCGGGTCAAAGCTTTGCTGCGCCCCGGTCAGCCGGTCGCCGGTGATTCCGCCTAGCCGGCGGACGGCGATATTGGGCAGGCCGGTCGGGTTGGTCGGATAGGGCAGAACCTGACTGCCGACACGGGCCTTGCCCTGCGCGGTCTGTTCGGGGTCGGCGCCTTCATCGACCAGCTTGAATTCAAGTTTCGCGGTCTTGCCGATCAATTCCTTCAGCGCCTGCGGATCCTGAAGCCCCGGCACCTGCACAACGATGCGGTCCGCACCCTGGCGGATGATCGTCGGTTCGAGTGTGCCGAGCGCGTTGATGCGGCGGTCGATCACGTCCTTGGCCGAATTCATCGCCTGATCGAGCACGGTCGTGTTGCCAGTGCCCGAAGGGACAAGCGTGATGCGGTTGCCATCAGTCACCTCGATCGACCAGTCGCGCCCGCCGCTTCCGTTCGCCGTGATCGGCAGCAGCGCTTCGCGCGCGGCATCGATCTGGGCGCTGTCGGGAACGACAAAGCTCAGCTTGCCGCCAGCCCGGCTGACATTGTCGATCGAGATGCGCGGTTCGGCCCGACGCATCGCCGTGCGCACGCTGTCTTCGAGCGATTCAAGCCGGTCCCGCTGCAATTGCGCCGTATCGGCTTCGAGCAGGATGTGGCTGCCGCCCGCAAGGTCGAGGCCCAGGCTGATCGTTGCCTTGGGCACAGCATCGGGAATGCGGTCAAGCCATGCCTTGGGCAGAAAGCTTGGAATTGCGAGCAGGAAGCTGAGCACAATCAATGCGCTGAGCATGATCACCCGCCACCGTGAAAAATCTAGCATCAATTACCCCTATGGGATTGGACCGGGCCGCAATGGCTCAGTCGTTGGCCGGTTTGGTCGCGCGGCTTTTGACGTCCGCAAGGGTCGATTTCAGCGCCTTGACGCGCACATTGGGGGCCAGTTCGACTTCGACATGATCGTCGGCCACCTTGGTCACCTTGCCGATCAGGCCACCACCGGTCACGACTTCGTCATTCTTGCCAACCGCTTCGATCTTCGCCTGATGCTCTTTCGCGCGCTTTTGCTGCGGACGGATCAGCAGGACGTAGAAAACGACAAAAATCAGCAGCAGCGGCAATATCTGCACGAAAAAGGCTGCACTGTTCGTTTCCCCCGCCGCTCCGGCAGCGGCTGCAAAAACCATGGACGATGTCATTATTGCTTTCCCCGACTAATCTTGTTGCAGGGGCAGATAGGAAGCCCCGGCGAAAATCCAAGGCGCGCGGTTACCACCATGGCAAAAACCGCGCAACGGGAAAGCGTTTGTCAGAGGCACAAGGCCCCTTGCTTTTACACCAACCCCGCCATATAGGCGCGCTTCCATCGCCCGCAGCGCGGGCCTTGGCGGTCGGGACGTAGCGCAGCCTGGTAGCGCATCACACTGGGGGTGTGGGGGTCGGAGGTTCGAATCCTCTCGTCCCGACCAATATTTTCAATAACTTAAAGCCAAATATGTGAGTGCCCGTCGCGCTTCGAATACCTCATGGTGCATTGATGGTGCAACTATTTGGAATATTCTTTCGTAGCGCCGATCTGAAACTCACGAATCAATGCAAGCCTCGGTTCGATTCTTAGGCCGATTTACCCCCCTGCTGCGAACTTTTGATCGGCCTGTGTTGGCTTTGAATTGGTCAATTGTGGCGAATAAGGACGGCTCCTTGGGGCTTCGCGGGAGCGTAACGCTGTCATTTAGGGCCCATAACCACGTTTAACTCTGTTGCGGCAAAGAACCGCATTATGTTTTTATTATGTTCTTTCCTGACTCCTCAAAATTCCGACCGGAAAACGGGATAACCGCAACTTATTTGCTTGCTTGGCACAAGCCTACCAGAAGAACTTATAAGGATATTATTCGTCGTTATTTTCACCTATTTGGAGACTCCATTATGCATGTGGCATTGTTAACCTGCGCCGAGGTGATGCGGTTAGTTGGCATCAAGAGCAGGACTACTATTTGGCGGAGAATCCAGCACAAGACTTTTCCAGAGCCGGTAGATATTGGTGATGGGCGAATTCGGTGGAGAGAAGCTGATATTGAGCATTGGATTAACACGCTTCCCCAGCGGAGATATTGAAACCACTGACTCTTAATCAGCGGGTCCTAGGTTCGAGCCCTAGTGCGTCCACCACTTCCTCTAAATTTATCAATAACTTAAAAGTGCTTCGGAAGACTGGCATGGCGACATCACGTTCGCTAGGTAGCTCTCTAGGTAGCAGGCGCGGTGCCCGCTCAAAATGCACAGCGAGCCATACAGATCGCTTCCGGGGGTGCGTCGTCTAATCCAGGCGAATCGAGACTGGATCGTGCAGTCGAACGAGTCTGGCTTGCAGACCGTTCAAATTCCTCGGACCTAATTCCCGCTACAAGCAATTGAGCCGAGCCTGCCGGCTGGGAAAGCCAGAATGCGGGCAAGAACCTCAATCTCATCCCGCCATGCCAGCTTCTCGAGCCACGATGCACGAATTGTCGAGGCTCCGTAGATAGCCCCTGCCAACTGCCCGGTGATTGCCGCAGTGGTGTCTGCGTCGTCACCAAGGTTAGCTGCCAGCAGCACGGCATCATCAAAGTTGTCGGTATTCGCCACACACCAGATTGCAGCCTCGAGGCTGTGAGCCACGAAGCCACTGCTCGAAATTTGATCTCGCGTCTTCGCGTGCCAACTGCCCGCGACAATGGGCCCGATTACGGGGCCGTATGATCCGCGAGCATTTTCCAGTGCACTATCGAAATCGGCGCCGAGAATCGCCGCTCGAAGCATGAGCGCATAAGCTTCGCACGCTTCAAGACATGCATCGGCCGCATGGGTGGTCATACTCTGCCGACGCGCCACTCGTGTCATCACCGCAGGATCAGCCCCGATGCCCCAGACCGCGACCGGCGCCAGCCTCATCAGAGATCCATTTCCTGCTGAATAGGGATCGTCCGAACCGGAAATCGGATCCCCGCTCTGTTCAAAACGCGAGAGTGCGTGGCGGGTGGTAATCCCGATATCGAAGCAGTGGCCCGTGGGGCTGTAGGCCCCATTCTTCCACCATTCGACAAATCGCCGTTGTGCTTCTTGGGGCTCAAAGATTGAGCCCTTGGCTGCACTAGCCAGAAGAGCTTCCCCAAGAGCGAGCGCCATCGAGGTATCATCAGTCCAAGTGCCAGCTTCCAGACTGAACGGCCCTCCCCCGACCATATCGGTGATGTGGGCATAGCTATCACGAGACTTGAACTCGAGTGTCGTCCCCAAGGCGTCGCCGACAGCCAAGCCAAGCAGACATCCGCAGGCGCGATCGTACACTTGCCCGATCTTATGCAGATGGTTCTCCTGTGCCTTGGTTTCGATAGCCCCAGGCCGGACCTCTCGTACTCGCGCAATCGCGCTAGTGGCGTCAGCTTCGCCTAGTTCGATCAGCAGCCTCGCTGCTACCGTTCCGGCCCTGCCGAGACCGCCCCTGCAATGGATGAAAACGCTTCGTCCATCTGCGAGCATGCCACGCACGTGAGGTCCAGCGGATAGCCATCGTTGCTCGAATTCATAACCGGGTGCGGTAACATCAACGATTGGCAGGTGAAGCCACTCCATGCCACGAGCGGTCACTTCTGCTTCCAATTTGGAAACGCCAAGAAATTCGATCTCATGATCCTCGATTAGAGAGATGACTGCGGCGGCTCCCCAGTCGCGCACCGCGTCCAAGTCGACAGCGAGATCGCGCTTCCAATCGAAGCCGGCAAATGCCGGCCCCCGTTTACCCGGACAGAACGATACTCCAATTCGCCCGGTCGCTGCTGACAGCGTCGGGATCTGGATAGGGTCGGTTAAGCTGGTCCGAAGGCTTCTACTCATTGTGCCTGACTAACTCCTACTTACGACAAAATTGGCCGCATTTGAGCACCCTTGGCATCAAACACCACTTGGGAGCGCGTTGGCCTTGAGCCAAACCCCAAACCAAGCCGGAATAATCTGTGCGTCCACCTATGGTTCGAACTTCCTTCGCAATGCCTCCGCATGCGCAGCAACCTCAGGAGATGTGGCAGGCGATGCGAACCGCATCAGCCATTCTGACCAGCTTGCCGCAGCAAATCTGACACGGGCACCGCTTACTGCGACAGAGAAGGCCTCGATTTCCACCCGGTGCTCCGAACGCGCTGAGGCTGACACCCGCGAAGGCTCGGCAAAAAGATAGACCAAGACCGGCGCGCGGCTGATCCGCTGGGCTTCAGTTACCAGCCCGAATGCATGCTTCACGAGCTGGGCAGCATCGAGATAGCGGAAAGAAGACGGCGCCAATCTCAAACTGTCACGCATAGCGCACCACGGGTCCATTTCTTCTCCCCACACATCGCGATCATACGCATTGGAGAGGATGGCATGCTTGGTGTCGCGAAATGGTTCGAAGCGTTTGGATTCAACGCCGATGAGGCAGCTGTCGGTGACGACGGCAGCATCAAGCCAGGGGTGTCGGCCGCCATTCCAAGGAAAGCGCATCTGTCGTTCGATCTCGACGGAAACTGGCGGCCATTCGACATCGTCAAGGCCAGGGAAAGGCGGGAGCAAGGCCGGTCTTTCTATGAACCAGCCGAACCCATTGACCGCCAAAGCGGCGCTGCTTTCTGGGCTATCAAATTTGCCCGAGGCAATTTCGTTACCGCCAGCCCTAACTAATGCTTGGTGGACCAAAAACTGCGGGACACCGGGAAGGAAACGCTCGCTCATCACCTCCCCTTATTCCTAGTGTCCGTCAAAAGTGGTCGCAGTTGTTTCGGCTGGGTGACCGTCGCCACGGATCGAGTTGGATAGCTTAGGCAACCGAAATCTCCGTATGGATGAGTGCCGTTGCGCGTCGGATCAGTCCCTATTTTTTGATGCCCAGAAGATCATCGAGGGACTGCAGTTCCTCGATGATATCACTGTGACCGACACATTTTTTGCTCCAACCATCATCATCGCCATCTTGAATTTCAAATCCTCGGTCGACCAAAGTCGCATAAACCTCAGGGAAAACTTCCACATCAGAACGATCGAACCAGATCTCGAACTGATCAGTCTCGCTCTCGAAATGAATACTGAACGTGATGCCAGAATCTGTGTCCCAAGTATGAGTGACGTGAAGACAGGGATTGTCATCCGTGGAAATCGTCTCTTCGTACTCATATTCAAAAGATAAGTCACGATAATCCGATGACATTTTCTTATACAAGCAGAACGTGAAAAGCTCCACGTGTCGACCGTTCATTTGGGACTTTGACAATAAGTATACAGAAAATGTTACATCATCTTCGCCCTCGTATTCGTCGTAAACGAAACGGAGCATCTTTTTCGAACCATAGCTATATACGCTCGGGGTTGAAATTATTGCTGATCGCCAAAGCTCAATATCGTCCTGTTCGTCAATGATCCGGACGAGTTCCGCCTCGAAGCATTCAGGGTCCGTGAGTTGGTCCCACAGTTCCTGCAAAACCAAAGCGTGCTCCTCACCCTTACCCGCATCGCCTAGTAGCCGTTTCCAGCTACCAGCTTCATCTCGTGCCGTGACGAGCAGGCAGTAGTTGCTTCCAACCATCGGAAGAAAGTCACCCGCGGCCAGCAATGCCCGTTCCCAGAGTCGCCCCACACCAGCAGGGTCGCTAGTCAACGCATTCATCATTGCTACGGAGCATGTGAAATAGTGGTCGAATGCAGCGATCAGCTCTTGGGCTTGATCCAACCCAAGGCGAGC
>JADLBY010000106.1 GCA_020847445.1 Sphingomonadaceae bacterium
AGCGGTGTCACAGGATCGGCCTCCCGACCCCGAGAATGCGCCTGGCGCAGATCCACCCGATCGCCGCATAGCGGCTGTCGAAACCATCCTTGTGCGCGGTGGTGACGAAATAGCAGCCTTGAGGCACCACGCCTGTCGGACCGAGCGCCAGCGGCTCGCCGAAACGGCTTGCTGCCTTGGCTACCGCAACCTTGCGGCCATTGACGAAGAAGCTGCGCTCCTTCTCGGTCACGATATCGCCTGGCATGCCGCTCACCTTCTTGCCGAACGGCTTAGGCTTCTTGCCGAAGTGCCTTTCGAGCAGCGGCGAGGCGGGCGGATCGAACAGGATGATCTCGCCGCGCTGTGGCAGCGCGCCGCGATCGAGCCAGATCGCCCAGTATGGCAGGCTCGGACTGGCGTTGATCATCAGGGCATGGTCCTTCGAGAAAGCGGCGAGCGAGGTGAGCGCGAGCGCTGCCGCGCCAAGCCCTGCCCACAGCGCGAGGCGCCGCCCGGTTGGCGAGTGGAGGACAAGATCAGCGGCGCGCATCGGGAATGGCTCCCACGCGGCGCGCGACATCGGCGCGCACGGCTTCGGTGAGATCAGGCGTGCTGCCGGCCACCACCGCTTCGGCGACAAGCACCGTGCGGCCCTCGCGGCCCAGATGTTCGACCGAGGCTTCGACCGCCTGGAGATATGCCTGGACGCGCATCTTGGTTTCTTCTGGCGGTCTTCCCGCGCGCGCCTCGGCTTCGATGAAGTCGCCCATGATGCGGCTCAGCTGCACGGTCACCACTTCGCGCTTGTCGAGCGCGAGCAGCTTGTCGGTGGCCCAGACGCCCCAGAGCGCCGAGCCGACCAAGCTCAAACCGAGCGTGACGGCGGTCCAGTTGACCGCACCCATGCGGCCACGCAGGGATTTTGTTGCCAATATGTTCTTCACAGCTTTTCTCCCGAAAGCTCGCGCTCGAGATCGTTGATGAAGCGCGGCAGGCGCCAGACCACGACGAGCGTTGCGACACCGATGAGGACCAACTTGAACTCGTCGAGGAAGCCGATCTGGCGGCCTTGCTCGGCGCCGAGAAAGCGGTCCGAAATATTGGCGAGATGGGCGAAGAAGACCCCGGCATCTCCGCCGGAAATCAGAAGGAAGAAGAGCAGCGGCAGCCCGAGCGCCATGAGATAGCTCGAGGCGAGGAAAGTGCTGCCGCGAAGCACGATGTAGCAAAGGTCGGCGGCATGGGAGCGCCAGCTCTTGACCGGCAGATCGAGGCTGTCGCTGTCGGCACGGGCGTCCCGGGCCCGGTCGCTCGGCGTGACGAGATGGAGTGGCATCGGTTTTTGGTGTCCTTGGATGGAGGGAGAAGTTAGGTTCGATTGGCAAAGGCGATCCGTTCGATCGCGTCGGCAAGCTGGTGTCCGCGCGCGATTTCGGCATCGATCGCGGCAAAGGTCTGGGGCGAGCTTGAAAACAGCGTTGCCGAATAGTCGTCGAGGACGAGCCGGCCGATGGCTTCGGTCTCCGGGCCCTTGATGAAGACTTCCGAATAATCGCTGCCCGAACGCTTCAGACTGCGGATCAGGGTCTCGGTGCGGTCGTCCATGTCGAGGCGCTTCGATGCCTTGAAATCGGCGATTGTCTCGGGCTTCTGCTGGAGGATCAGCATCCAGTCGCTGTTTTCGAGCGCAGCGGTCGCCCCATCGGACTTGTAATAGTCGTTGAGTGACTGCGTCGCGGTTGCGAGCGCCCCGCCATATTTGCGGCAGGTGCGGGCATAGGTTTCGACGAACTCGCCCATCGAGCCGCCCTTGAGCATCGACCACGCCTCATCGATCAAGAGCAGCTTCCTCACCGAGCGCGGGCTGCGGGTCATGGCCTGGCTGGTCATGAACATGATCGCCGAGAGTACGACGCTGCGCAGTTCCTCGCGGGTGGCAAGGTCCGACATCTCGAAGACGGTAAAGTCGGTGTCGAGATCGAGGCTCGCCTGGCCTTCGAAGAAGGCGCCATAGGTGCCGCCGGCCATGTATGGCGCAAGCGCGGTGGCGAGATCGCTCGCGGCTTCATTGCCGAGACCGGCCAGCGCTTCGCCGACGCCGGTGATCGAGGCATCGACGCCCCGTTCGCTCCAGACCATGTTGACCGCCCGGTCGATCAGGCCGCGCTCGGTGTCGTTGAGCTTTGCGCTGTGCCGCGCCATTTGGCCGACAATGGCCTTGACCATGCCAAAGCAGTCGAGCCGGTAATCCTCGTCTTCGGCCGCGCGCTCGCCATCGATCATCGAGAACGGATTGAGGCAGAAGCCCGCCTTCATCGTGAACTCGACGAACCGGCCGCCTTGCAGCTTCACCGAATGCTCGAAGCTGCGTCCGTCGTCGATGACTACGACCTGCGCGCCAGCACCGCGCAGCGCCGCGCACATTTCCTGCAGCAGCACAGACTTCCCCGAGCCGGATTTGCCGCAGATCGCGACATTGTGGTTGCCAGCATCGTTCTCGAACGGCGACCAGAAGAAGGGCTGGCCGCGCCGGCCCACGAACAGCAGGTGAGGGTGGACGCTGCCGAGATACTCGCCCTGCATGGGAGCGATATTGGCCGCTGTCGTCGAGAGTACGGTCTTGAAGCGCTTGAGGCGCTCCATGTCCGCGCCAAGCCCATCGGCTAGCGTCATCGGCATGGCCGCGAGCAGCCCCTGGATCTGCAGGTATCGCTCATCGGCAAGATCCCAGCCCGCCGCCTTGTAAATCGACTTGATCGCGCGTTCGTCGCGGTCCCCGCGGCCGAGCGGGGAGTAGGTCGTCAGGCCATAGAAGACCCGCACCAAACGGCGGCCTTCCTGCAGCTCGGATTGCACATGCTGCCACTCGGCTGCCTGCTCGCCGATGCGGGGTAGAAAACGCGCGCTGCGCGTTCCGGCAAGGCTCGTCGTACGCATGAATTTGAAGCCGGCCTTGGCCGAAGCGGCTTCCTGGTCGGGATAGACGAGGCACAGCATCGTCGCCGCCGGGCACGGGAAGCGCAGCTTGTCGGTGAACATGTCGCCGATGAGCCTCGCGCATTCCCACGGCGCCCATCGCTGGGGCATGTTGCGCGAGGAAAAATGCCGCACGTCGAAGGCATCGGGGTAGACCGTGCCGATCTCCGGAACGCCGTCTTCGATCTTGCCCGTCGCACGAAACCGCTCGGTGACGAGCCGCATCCGGTCTTCGTGGATGACGAGCTCGATATCGTGCCGGATTGCCTGGGCCGCGATCGCGTCGTTGGGATTATAGGGTACGGCATCGTCTTGCGGCGCGGTGGTCGGCGAGGTCAGGTCGTCGATGATCGCGATCAGTTGCTGGGGCTCGACTTCGGCAACGCCCAGATTGAGCGACTTCAGCATGGCGATGAGGCCGTCGCGGGTCTGCTTGAGATCCTCGTTACTGACCGCCTTGGCGGCAGGCACGCCGACCGAGACGATGACCTGATGGTGCCGGGCGTGGAAGGGCGCGTCCTGCGAGCCTGATTCCCAGACATGGCCGTAGAGCCGACGCGCACGGTGACGGGCAATCGCCTCGTAAACGCCGCCCTGGACATAGCGCGGCGCGAACCAGGGCGCGACGATCCGGCTGATGCGCGGGGAGGCGAGATGCAGGACCTGGAGACAGGCGCCTGCCGGAAGCCCTTCGGAGAAGAATGACCCGAGGATCTCGCCAGTGCGTTCGTCCGCCCCGATCAGAGGAGTGACCGAGAGCACGAAGCCTTTGGAGCGCGCGTTGACATAGAGCCGGTTCGTCGGATCATAGACCCGGTAGGGGAGCCAGTCCGACAGCAGATCGAGCATCAGGGCAGGCCGGTCATGTTCAGCGTGCTCGGCATCGCCCAGAAGACCGGTGAGGAGCCTGTCAACGATCGTCTTGAGTTTCTCGGCCATCACTTGGGCTCCTTTTGTGCCTTGGCGGCGTTCTTGGCGGCCTCGATTGCCTCGATGGTCGGGAAGATCAGCGGGGCCTTGTCGGCAGAGGGCCGAGGGGTTCGATCATGCGGGGGCTGCGCCATGTCGAACCCCTCGACCGCCGGTGCGCTCGCACCGGCAACCGCCTCGCGCGCCGTGGAGGGGAGGACCAGCGGCGAGGCAGAGGGAATGTCCTCAAGCGAGGACGAAGGCTGAAAGGGCTGACCGAGATCGAACGTCCCGGCTTCAGGCTGTTCGGCCAGGGGAAGGCCGGTGGCTTCCGTCAGGAGATCGCTCTTGGCCTGTGCGGCCTTTAGCTGGCGCCTGAGCTGCCGCATCAGCGGCGGGGCGGTATCCTCGCCTGCCTTGCGGCGCAGTTCTGCGGCCCAGCGCGGATTTTCGACCACCGCCCAAGCGACAGCATCGTCGTGCAGAGTCCCGGTCTCATCGATGTGCGCCGGAAAGACGATCCTGAGCGTACGCTCGGAGGTGCGACCCTGATCGCCGGAAGCAACGGAAACAGGAGGACGCAGGCCGTCCTGTACCGGTCCGGTCGCGGACAAATCCCTGGTCGCGCGGGCATCGATCACCTGGCTGGGTGCGCAGTCGCCCTTGGGGGCACGACAGGTGAAATCGCCTTCGATATTGGTGCCGAAGGTGGCGCAGCCGCTGGTCAGCACGGCAAGGCAGGCAGAGGCGAGAATTCGGTGGGAAAATCCCATGACGATTATCCTTTCTTGGCCGGAGCGGGGGCGGCCGCTTTTGCGGGATTGAGGAATTCGCGGAGCATGGAAGCCGGGCGATATCCTTCGATGATCGCGCCGTCCGACGGGCGCACGATGACCGGCGTGCCATTGAAGCCATGGGCCTTGGCAAAGGCCTCGTTGGCATCGAGCCCGCTCGTGTCACACGGCTTTGGATTGGCGAGGGCGAGACCCGCATAGGCCATATGCAGGGACACCTCAGGGCGCGGAGAGCACAGCACCCGTTCGGCATCGCGGCGGCTGTCGGCCCCGAAGATCGAAATGGGCCGCTCCTCGACGCGCGCGCCGATCGCCGTCAGTTCGGCTTCGAGCTTCTTGCAGTAGCCGCAGTGGAAATCGGAGAAGACGACGACCTTGGGGCCGTTGGCTGGTCCCCAGGTGATCGCGCCGTTCGCGGGCAGGCCGGCGAGCGATACCTTCTGCGGGGTGGCGCGTGGGGCGGGCTGGCCTTCTCCGTTGGCATTGCTCCGCCGTGCAGCACCAGCAGCCAGCAAATCTGGGTTGAGTGCGAGGAGACGGGCTGCCGTCAGGTCTTGCCGCGCCTCCATGTCGTAGATGCGCCCGATCACCAGATATTTGGCTGCGCGATCGACATAGAACAGCGTCGATTTCGAGGCGACTTCGCACAGGCCGCCAAGGCCATCGCAGGTGATGGCGTCGATCGGCGTCTTCGGGAGGCGCAGCTTGAGCGCGGCGCGCACTTTTGCCGTGTCGGGAGCTTGGGCCGGGGAGGCGAGGCTGGCCACGCCCCAACCCGTTGCGGCTGACAGGGCGACGACGGCAGCAACGGTCGCCACCGGTCGCAGCCAGCGCCGCGGCTTGGTGGGGGTTGGATCGTTTGCGGCAGGGGTCATTGTGAGTTCCTCACGTAAACGCCGTCGAGGAAGACGATCTCGACATCGATGCCGGTCGGCATCTCGACGACGGGTTGGTATTGTTCGGCGCGCTCGATCAGATATTTGCTGACCGTATCGGCGGCATCCGCAGCGCCCTGGCCGAGCCCGCCGCCGAGGATGTCGCCGGCAGAGAGCTTCGAGCGGGTGCCATCGGCATTGGTTGTGACGCCGGAGAAGACGCTGTTGGCGTTCGCCGAAAAGCCGCGCCCGAACCCGCCGACAATCCCGGCAAGCAGAGCCTGGCTGACAAGGCTGCCCTCGCGGCTGACGACACGGCCACGCACGCCCGATTTTCCGGCAAAGCTGATGAAGCCCTTGACCTCGCTCACCGCGACGCGCCCGCCGGGCTGGTCGCAGGTCATCCGCGCCAGCTTCACATAGACCTTCTCGGACGAGAGATCGCCGCGCGCTGCGCCATTGACGATGCAGCCCTGAAGCCGGGTGGTCAGAACCTTGCCGTTCTGCATGACCGATCGCGCCGGACCGGTAATGCGCAGCACCACGGGAAGCGGATCGGTCTGGCTCGCAACGCCCGCTGATGCATCGACGCCGACGATGACCTTGGCAGGAGCATAGGAATTGGGCGGGAGATAGTCCGGCGAGTCCTCGACCACGACCGGCGGCGCTTCGGGGCGTGCCGCCCGCAGACCGCTGGCTCCTGCCTTGTCGGAAGTGAAACTCGTGAGTTTCACTTCACCAGGCCCGGGCAGGCCGGTTTCGTTCGCGCCCAGCGCGGCACCCGCAGGAGCAGGCTGAACCGGTCGACCGCGCGCATCGTAGCCACCTGCCTGCGGGCCATAGGCCGGTGGCGGCAGGCTTGCGGCTGCCGGGGCGGCCTGGCTGGCAAGGCGTGACTTGAGATCCGCGTTCTCAGCGGAGATCGCATCGATTGCGGCCTGGCCGTCGACGCGCATCGCCTGGTTCTCGGCCTTGAGCGCAGCCAGCTGGGATTCGATTTCCTCGCGCGGGAGGCTCGCGTCCCTCATCGCCTTTTGCTCGCGGGTGACGGCATCGAGACGATTGCTGTAAGTTGCTACGAACTCGCGGCTAGCGAGGTCGCGATTGATGAGCCCTGCCGTGTCGATGGTCTGCGCGGCGGTGGGATCATCGCTCTTCGCGTTGTCGTCGCCGCCCAGGATGAACCAGCTGCCGCCGACAAGCGCGAGTGCGCCCAGGGAGCCAAGCAGAAGCTTCTGCCGCCGTGCGGTCTTCGCGTTGAGGCTGGTTACTGGCGACGGCGATGCCGGATCGGCCTGTACCGGGGTTGAGATCGAGGGAGCATCAGTCATGGCCCAACCCTCCGTTCGAACCGACGATGAAGGCGACCGTGCTTTCTCCCGATTTGAGAGTGGGCTGGGCGATCGAGATTGCGAGTGTCTGGGAGGATGCGAGATCCGCTTCGGCAAGCGTCAGTGGTTTGCGACCACGGTTTGCCAGACGGATGACCTTTCCGGCGAGCGCGCTGCCGCGATAATCGGCGATGAGCTGGATTTCGAGATCGCCGACCCGTGCCGGAAGGGCGGAGGACTGCCTGACTTCGAAGCCATCGACCGTCTGGTCATTGGCCATGGCCTGGATGAGCCGCACTGCGCTCGTCTCCAGCGGCGTTTCGCTTTCCCAGCCAGATGCCTTGTTTGTCGCGATAGCCGGGTTGGTGATGAAGACCTGCACTGCGGGGACAGGCTCGACCTGGCAGGAAACCTTGTAGACGAAGCCCTTCTTGGTCGTGGCGAAGAAGCTGATCGAGCGGGCCGCATAGGTTTCTGGCACCGACACATAAATGTCGCCGCGCAGCGGTTCGTTGGTGACCGCAAAATCGTTGTAGGGCGTGCCGGTCGAGATCTTCGACACGCTGGCAAACTGGTCGTCGACGAGCGCGAAGCGCGTCAGCTCGCGGGCCGACACAGCGCATTCGATGCTCGCTCCGTCTGCAGCCTGTTTGAACTGGTCGGCGGCCTGGGCGCCGCTCCCTGAAAATGCGACGATGGTACTGGCACAAAGAGCCAGGCTCCACGCGCGCGTCTTGCGTCGGTAAGCCATCACTGGGCCTCCTTCGTTGGGTCTTTGGGGGGCAACTGGTTGAAGCCTGACAGCGCGAGACGCAGGCCCCGGTAGGTCCAGTTGAAGCGGAAACGGCGTTCGTCGCTCGCGATGACCTGGGCGCCGACAAAGGTCTTGAGCGTGCCCGTCACATCGGAAGTCAGCCCCTTGGGGTCGACGGTCATCGACCGGATGACGAAGGCCTGGGTGACGTCCGAACCCCGCTGCTCTTCGACAATCCGGACGAGATCGGCCTTGAGGCGCCCGTAGCTTGCCGGATCGGCGAGCTTCAGGATCTCGTCCATCCAGTAGTCGAGGCCTTCGGGGCTGCGATTGAGGAGAACAAGCGCGGCATCGCGGGTCACGAGCTCGAGATAGTCGGCCTCGACCCCCGCGCTGCTGACGGTGAGCTGCTTGGGGAGCGTTGGCAGGAGCACGACTTCGCGGTCGCGGGTGGCAGCAAGGCTGACGGCGACGACAAGCGCAATGCCGAGCCCGGCGCTGGTCAGCGCAAAGAGGTTGCGCTGGCGCAGCAACGACTGCTGACGCTCGTGTGAAATGTCGGCAAACATGGATATCTCCCCTCAACCGGCAAGCAGGCGGCAGTGGGAAGGCGGCGTCGATTTCAGGCCCAGCAATCCGGCCG
>JADLBY010000107.1 GCA_020847445.1 Sphingomonadaceae bacterium
CATAGCTGGCCGCCGCCGTGATCGATCCCCTGCCCAGTATGCCGACATAATTCGCCTTGGCGTCGACGCTGTTGCGGCTGCCATAGGCCAGCGCCACATTTGCAGTTTCGCGATATTGCGCACTGTCGAGTTCAATTACACCCGCAAGCGCACCCGGCCCTGCACCGGGTTGCCCCCCGCCCTTGCGAACGCGGATACTGGCAAGGTTCAGCGCATCATAGCCCGGCCAACTGACCCAGCCGCCAAAGGGGTCGGCCTGCGGCACATCGTCGAGGAACAGGAGCGCGCGCGACGAAGCGTTGCCGCCAAGGCCGCGCAGCGTTACACCCTGACTGGTAGGATTGGCTGACCGTGCATCGGAGCGTCGGAATTGCTGCAGGCCACCAACCGTCGACAGGCTGTTTTCCAGACGCCCGCCCAGACCATTCGGGGCCGCGACCCAAACCGATGTCTCTATCGCATCGCTTTTCGCATCGGGCAGTCGACCGCTTACGATGATCGGTTTCTCGATGGCGACCACGTCCGGAAGCGGCGCTCGCCGCGTTCCAGTATCAACCAAATCCCGCTCTAGGCTCTCGAGCCGTTCGCACTCCGCATCACATTCCTGCGCATAAGCAGGCTGCGCGAGCGCCACCAGAGGCAGCGACAATAACGGCAAATATTGTTTCATTCCGGCTTCACCGCCTCCGGTGCAGCCCTGGCAAAGGCCTCTATCTCGCGCAGCGCGGCATCGATCCGCACCAGTTTCGGGAACGACTCCAGCGGGGTTTCGAACCGGCGGGCATTGGCCATTTGCGGGACGAGGCAGACATCTGCCAGATCGGGCTGCGCACCGCCGAACAGTCCCGTCCCGGGCGCCATCGCCTCCAGCGCCGCAAAGCCCTCGATTATCCAGTGGCGATACCATTTGCCGGTCGCCGCAGCATCAGCGCCAAATTCCGCTTCCAGATATTTCAGGATGCGCAGATTGTTCACCGGATGGATGTCGGCGGCGATCACCAGCGCCTGTGCCAGTGTCTTTGCCCGCTCTGCCGGATCGGAGGGCACCATCGGCGGGTCGGGATAACGCGCATCCAGATAGTCGATAATCGCCAGACTCTGCGTCAGATCATGCCCATCGATCGACAGCATCGGCACAAAACCCTGCGGGTTGCGGGCGACATAGTCCGGTTTCTTGTGCGACGCATCGAGCAAGTTTGTGGGCACAGCAGTATAGGCGACGCCCTTGAGGTTCAGCGCGATGCGGACACGGTAGCTGGCCGAGGAGCGCCAATAGTCGAAGAGCAAAATGTCTGACATGGCCTAGCTCCGCAGCTTCCAGCCCGAGCGCAGCAGCGCATAGGCGATGATGCCCAGAACCAGATTGATGCCCAGCAACAGCAACCCTCCAAACAGCACCGGGCTGTCGGCGGTGCCGATAAAGCCATAACGGAAACCCGATATCGCATAGAAAAACGGATTGGCGTGGCTCACAGCCTGAAAGGCCGGAGAAAGCTTGTCGACCGAATAGAAGGTGCCCGACAGCAACGCTGCGGGGGCGACGACGAAATTGGCGATGGCGGCTGCATGGTCGAATTTTTCGGCCCAGATCGAGGTGATGACGCCAATAAGCGCCAATAATGTCGATCCCATCAGGCCGAACCAGATCACCGCCCCATAATGTGCAGGCGTCACCCCCACCCCCGGCCAAAGCGCCATTGCCAGCCAGACGGCAAAGCCGACCATGATCGCGCGGGTGACAGCCGCCCCGACCATCGCGATCAGCAGTTCGAGATTTGACAGCGGCGGCATCAGATAGTCGACGATCGTCCCCTGAATCTTGCCGACGAGCAGCGAAAAGCTGCTATTCGCAAAGCTGTTCTGCATCATCCCCATGATGATCAGCCCAGGCGCGATGAAATCGGCAAAGGGCACGCCGAGCACCGAAGGCTTGACCCCGCCCAGCGCAACGGTGAAGATGATCAAATAGAGCAAGGTCGTGATCGCAGGCGCCCACACGGTCTGCAACTGCACCTTCATGAAGCGGCGAACCTCTTTCAGATACAGCGTTTTGAGACCGATCCAGTTGATCGTGCGGATAAGACGCTCGGCAGGCTCGGCTTGAACCTTGGCATCAGCGACATTAGATTTGTTGCTAGTCATCGCACAATCGACTACGGCCTAGCCCCTCGCGCGGCAAGGCGGATTTATATGTTGCAGCCGATAGCGCCGCTTTAAAGAATTTGGAGTTTTCGATGTCCTGGACCGACGAACGGATCGATCGCCTGAAATCCATGTGGGAAAAGGGCCTGACCGCCAGCCAGATCGCCGACGAGCTGGGCGGCGTAAGCCGCAACGCCGTGATCGGCAAGGCGCACCGCCTCGGCCTCAAATCGCGCCCGTCGCCGGTGAAGGCCAATGAAGGCGAAGCGAAGCCCGCACCCAAGCCCAAGGCAAAGCCTGTCGAAAAAGCGCCTGCGCGCGCCGCAGCACCCGCACCCGAACGGACGACGGCGGCGCCGGCCCCGGTTGCACCGCGCCCGCAGGCCGATATGCCCAAAATCGTCTCGATTGGCCCCGGCGGCTTCATGCGCCAGGGCCCGGGCGACCAGCAGGCACCGATCCCGCCTGCCCCGCCGCGCCGTCTGGTTCCGGCCAAGCCGAGCCCCGAAATCGCCGACAAGACCAGCCTTCTCGACCTCAGCGATCGCGTCTGCCGCTGGCCGATGGGGCATCCAGGCGAACCCGATTTCCATTTCTGCGGCGAGGCGGTGAACCCCGGTTTCCCTTATTGCGTTGAGCATTGCGGCCGTGCCTATCAGGCGCAACTGCCCCGTGGCGTGCGTCGCCCGCCGCCGCCGATGCCCTTTGGCGGTCCGCGCGTACGCTGATTGCCGGGGCGCATGGACAATCGCCCGCATCCCTTTGCCGACCTGATCGACCTTGCCGTAGCAGCTGACGGCAAGGGCGGCAGCGTGGCGACGCTGGTCGCCGAACAGAAACATATGAACCCGCACGGCGTGGTCCATGGCGCGGTAGTCTATGCCCTGGCCGATACCGGCATGGGTGCCGCGCTCTACCCGATGCTGCAGGCAGGGCAGGCCTGTGTCACGATCGAAATCAAGATCAGCTATTTCCGCCCGGTGGCCGGGGGCGATATTCATTGCGCGTCGCAGATCGACAATAAGGGCCGCAGCATCGCCCACATGACCTCACGGATCGAGCAGGGTGGAAAGCTGGTCGCGCTGGCCACCGGCAGCTTCGCGATATTGGCAGCGCCGCCGGGAAAAGCCTGAACGCGCGGATTTCCACAGCCGAAAGCCGCGTCGCGGTTGCGCGGCGGACTCGACCCGGCCTATAGCAAGACCATGAGTGAAGACCTGTTCGGCGGAAACCTTCCCGCCGGTTCCGAATCCGGCGGCTATGACGCTTCGGCGATCGAGGTGCTCGAAGGGCTCGAACCTGTCCGGCGGCGTCCGGGCATGTATATCGGCGGCACCGACGAGCGCGCCTTGCACCATCTTGCCGCCGAAGTGCTCGACAACAGCATGGACGAAGCGGTCGCAGGCCATGCGTCGCGCATCGAAATCATGCTCGGCACCGGCAACCGGCTGACGATCAGCGACAATGGCCGCGGCATTCCGGTCGATCCGCATCCCAAATTCCCCGGCAAGTCGGCGCTCGAAGTCATCATGACGACGCTGCATTCGGGCGGCAAGTTCGAGGGCAAGGCCTATGCCACCTCGGGCGGGCTGCACGGCGTCGGGGTTTCGGTGGTGAATGCGCTGTCGACCGACACGGTGGTAGAGGTTGCGCGCAACAAGCAGCTTTACCGCCAGCGCTTTGCGCAGGGCGCGGCGCTCGGCGGGCTCGAGGAACTCGGGCCAACCCCCAACCGGCGCGGCACGACCATCGCCTTTACCCCCGATCCCGAAATCTTCGGTGCCGATGCAAGGTTCAAGCCTGCGCGGCTGTTCCGGCTGGCGCGGTCGAAAGCCTATCTGTTTGCCGGGGTCGAAATCCGCTGGAAATGCGACCCGGAGCTGGCAAGCGAGGATGTGCCGCAGGAAGCGGTGTTCCAGTTTCCCGGCGGCTTGGCCGATCACCTGAAGGAGCAGCTGGGCAGCCGCAATTGCGTCACCAGCGATTTCTTCCACGGCAACCAGAGCTTTCCTGACGATCAGGGGCGCGTCGAATGGGCCGTCGCCTGGCCGCTCTATTCGGACGGCAGCTATAGCTGGTATTGCAACACCATCCCCACCCCCGATGGTGGCACCCACGAAGCGGGCGTGCGCGCCGCATTGACCAAGGGGTTGCGCGCCTTTGGCGAACTGGTGGGCAACAAGAAGGCGGCGCAGATCACCGCCGACGACATTTTCAACGAGGCCGAGCTGATGCTCTCGGTCTTCATCCGCAACCCGCAATTCCAGAGCCAGACCAAGGACCGGCTGACCAGCCCGGAGGCGGCGCGGCTCGTCGAAAATGCGGTGCGCGACCATTTCGACCATTTCCTTGCCGACAATATGGAGCGCGGCAAGGCGATGCTCGGCTTCATCCTCGAAAA
>JADLBY010000108.1 GCA_020847445.1 Sphingomonadaceae bacterium
AAGATCACGCCCAAGGGCGAAAGCCCGATGACGCCGGAAGAAAAGCTGCTGCGCGCGATCTTCGGCGAAAAGGCGAGCGACGTGCGCGACACCTCGCTCCGTCTGCCGCCGGGCGTATCGGGCACCATCGTCGAAGTCCGCGTTTTCAACCGCCATGGCATCGACAAGGACGAGCGCGCGATGGCGATCGAACGCGAAGAAATCGAACGTCTTGCGAAGGACCGCGAAGACGAACGCTCGATCCTCAACCGCGCCACCTATAACCGCCTGAAGGACATGCTGGTCGGCCAGACTGCTGCCGCCAGCCCCAAGGGTATCAAGAAGGGCGACACCATTTCGGAAGCCAATCTGGCCGAAGTCGAACGCCATGAATGGTGGAAGATCGCGGTCACCGACGACAAGGTCCAGAGCGACCTTGAAGCGGTGAAGGCGCAATATGACGAGACCGCCAAGGCGATCCAGGAGAAGTTCGAGGACCGCAAGGAAAAGCTGGAACGGGGCGACGAGCTGGCCCCGGGCGTGCTCAAGATGGTCAAGGTCTTTGTTGCCATCAAGCGCAAGCTGCAGCCGGGCGACAAGATGGCCGGCCGCCACGGCAACAAGGGCATCATCAGCCGCATCCTGCCGCAGGAAGACATGCCTTTCCTCGCCGATGGCACACCGGTCGATTTCGTGCTCAACCCGCTGGGCGTGCCGAGCCGCATGAACGTCGGACAGATCTTCGAAACCCATCTGGGCTGGGCCGCACGCGGCCTGGGCAAGCAGATCCAGTCGGCGCTTGAAGACTGGCGCGCAGCCAATCCCAACCCGGAAGCCGGTGCCGCACCCGAAGCGGTCCGCGCACGGCTGGCCGAGGTCTATGGCGACAATTATGCCGCCGAGATCAAGGGCCGCTCGGATGCCGAAATCATCGAACTGGCGGAGCATCTGACTGCGGGCGTGCCGATGGGCACACCGGTGTTCGACGGCGCGAAGGAACAGGACGTTGCCGACATGCTGACGCGTGCCGGGTTCGACGTCTCGGGCCAGAGCGACCTGTATGACGGCCGCACCGGCGACAAGTTCGACCGCAAGGTGACCGTGGGCTATATGTACATGCTCAAGCTGCACCACCTGGTCGACGACAAGATCCATGCCCGCTCGATCGGCCCCTACAGCCTCGTTACCCAGCAGCCGCTGGGCGGCAAGGCGCAGTTCGGTGGCCAGCGCTTCGGGGAAATGGAGGTCTGGGCGCTGCAAGCCTATGGCGCGGCCTATACGCTGCAGGAAATGCTGACGGTGAAATCGGACGACGTGGTCGGCCGCACCAAGGTTTACGAAGCGATCGTCAAGGGCGACGACACCTTCGAAGCCGGCATTCCCGAAAGCTTCAACGTGCTCGTCAAGGAAATGCGCTCGCTCGGCCTCAATGTCGATCTCAAGTCGATCAACGACGAGGAAGACGACCTGCCGGAGGCGGCGGAATAAGGAAGCCGGGCGGCAGCGATGCCGCCCCTTTCCCGCCCCATGGATGAATTTTCGGGGTCTGATAGCCCCATGAGGACAAAAAGATGAACGATCTTACCAAATTCAGCAATCCGCTCGCCAAGCCGGAAACCTTTGACCAGATCCAGATCGGGATCGCGTCGCCGGAAAAAATCCGCAGCTGGTCGTTCGGTGAAATCAAGAAGCCGGAAACGATCAACTACCGCACGTTCAAGCCCGAACGCGACGGCCTGTTCTGCGCGCGCATTTTCGGCCCCGTAAAGGACTATGAATGCCTGTGCGGCAAATATAAGCGCATGAAATATAAGGGCGTCGTCTGCGAAAAATGCGGCGTCGAAGTCACGGTCACCAAGGTGCGCCGTGAGCGGATGGGTCATATCGAACTGGCCGCTCCGGTTGCCCATATCTGGTTCCTGAAATCGCTGCCCTCGCGCATCGGCCTGCTGCTCGACATGCAGCTGAAGCAGCTCGAACGGGTTCTGTATTTCGAGCATTATATCGTCACCGAGCCTGGGCTGACCGCGCTTGAGAAGTTCCAGCTTCTGACCGAAGACGAACTGCTGGCGGCGCAGGACGAATATGGCGAAGACGCCTTCACCGCAGGCATCGGCGCCGAAGCGGTCAAGCAGATGCTCATGGATCTCGATCTCGAGCAGGAACGTGTCGACCTGATGGAAGAGCTGGCGACGACCAAGTCGGAGCTGAAACCCAAGAAGATCATCAAGCGCCTGAAGGTCGTCGAAAGCTTCATCGATTCGGGCAACCGCCCCGAATGGATGATCCTCGACGTCATCCCCGTGATCCCGCCCGAACTGCGCCCGCTGGTGCCGCTCGATGGCGGCCGTTTCGCGACCTCGGATCTCAACGATCTCTATCGCCGCGTGATAAACCGCAACAACCGTCTGAAGCGCCTGATCGAACTGCGCGCGCCGGACATCATCGTCCGCAACGAAAAGCGCATGCTGCAGGAAGCGGTCGACGCGCTGTTCGACAATGGTCGTCGTGGTCGCACGATCACCGGCGCCAACAAGCGTCCGCTGAAGTCGCTCAGCGACATGCTCAAGGGCAAGCAGGGCCGCTTCCGCCAGAACCTGCTCGGCAAGCGCGTCGACT
>JADLBY010000109.1 GCA_020847445.1 Sphingomonadaceae bacterium
ATGCTGAAACGCCGATAGCGGTCGTTGCGATATGGCGCATAATAGCGCCCGGGCCGGTAATAGCTGCGATAGCGTTCGCGATGCCCGCGCCAGTCATAGCGGCGGTCGTTGCGCCATTCGCGATTCCAGCGATCATCGTCGCGGCGGTCATAACGGCGGTTATCGCTCCACCGGCGGTCGTCATCGCCGCGGCCTTCCCACCGGCGGCCTTCGCTGCGGCGGTTGTCGTCGCGCTGCTCATATCGCCCGCCATTGTTGTCGCTGCGGCGTTCCCAGCCGCTGTCGCTGCGCCTGTCGGCCCCGCCGCCCCAGCGGCGATTGCCATCGTCACCCTGACGCCGTCCGTCGCCCCGGCTCCATTGCTGGCCCTGCTGCTGGCTACGGTCCTCGCGCCGGGTATCGCGCCGGACTTCACGCTGTTCGCCCTGCACGGATCGTTCACCACGCCACGCGCGCTCACCCCTGCCGCGCGCGTCGTCGCGATTGCCCGCGCCTTGTCCGCGAACCCTGTCGCCGTTGCGGTCGCCGCCACGCCTGAAATCGGCTGCGCCGCTCATGGCCGGATCGCCCGATGCCGTTGGCACCGCCTGTGCCGCCGGAGCAATGGCGATTGCAGATACCAGGCCTGCCAGTAGAATTTTCTTCATCGTTGGTCCCCGATGTGATCGCGGCACGGCGCCGCTCAATAGCTGGCTTATCGCCGATTCGTGCTGTCAGCAGGCTGAATGAGGCTGTAATGTTCAGGAAAGGTGCGTTTTAGATGAACAACTGATTTTCAGCGGATTTCGCTGAAGGCGACGTCGAGGATCGGGAAATTTTCCCAGCCGGCATAATCGAAATGCCACCATTCGTTCGAAATGCCGCGAAAGCCTTCGGCTTCCATATAGCGTTCGAGTCGGCTGCGATTCGCTGCCGCTTCGGGCGAGGTCGCCATGAAGTCGCGATGTGCGCGTTCGCTGAATTCGTCATAGCCGCTGGGCATCTCGACCAGCATGCCGGTATCAATCCGGTGCAGCGACAAATCGACCGCGCAGCCGCGATTATGCTTCGATCCCTTTTCCGGGTTGGCGACATAGTTGCGTTTTGGCCCTGGCGGGGTCGCATCCCACAGCTTTTTGGTGACACGCCAAGGCCGATAGGCGTCAAAGATGGTCAGGCCAAAACCATCACGCTGCGCAGCCCGGTGCGCGCGGACCAAAGCCTCTGCCGCACTGCGCACCAGGAAAGCGCGTGGCTCGTCATAAAGTTTTTGGCCGGTGAAATTGTTGGTCGAGGCATAGCGTATGTCGAGCTGGATGCCCGGTTCGAGTCGGATCAGTTCGACCAGATCGCCTTGCCGCGCGACGCGGGGTGCATGTACCGGTTTGGCGCGATCCGCGATTGTTCCGCCCCGGTCGCAGGCGAGCAATGGCACCGCCATCGCGCCAGCGACAAACTGTCGCCGGTTCAGCTGTCCTGCTTTGCCAGCCAATCCTCGAGCCATTTGATGGTATAGTCGCCGTTGATCACGTCCGGATCGCGCAGCAGATCCTGGTGCAGCGGGATGTTCGTCTTGATCCCGCCGATCACCATTTCCTCGAGCGCGCGGCGCATGCGCATCATGCAGCTTTCGCGGGTCCGGCCATAGACGATCAGCTTGGCGATCATGCTGTCATAATAAGGGGGGACGCGATAACCCGAATACATGCCGCTATCGACGCGGACATGCATGCCGCCTGCGGCATGATAATAGGTCACCTCACCCGGCGAAGGAACAAAAGTGCGCGGGTCTTCGGCGTTGATCCGGCATTCGATCGAATGCCCGCGAAATTCGAGCATGTCCTGCGTGACCGACAATCCGCGACCCTCGGCGACGCGGATCTGTTCGCGGACAAGGTCGAAGCCCGTGATCATTTCGGTCACCGGATGTTCGACCTGGATGCGCGTGTTCATCTCGATGAAATAGAATTCGCCATTTTCCCAGAGAAATTCGATCGTGCCGGCACCGCGATAGTGCATATCGGCCATCGCCCTGGCAACGATGGCGCCCATGCGCGCGCGCTCGTCCGCCGAGATGACCGGCGAGGGGGCCTCCTCGAGTACCTTTTGATGGCGGCGCTGCAACGAACAGTCGCGCTCGCCCAGATGGATCGCATTGCCTTCGCCATCGCCGAATATCTGGAATTCGATATGGCGGGGATTGCCGAGATATTTTTCGATATAGACGGTGGCATCGCCGAACGCGGCCTTGGCCTCGCTGCCCGCCTGCTGCATCAGCGTTTCCAGATCGTCGGGGCTGTTGCACACCTTCATGCCCCGGCCGCCGCCGCCCGACGCTGCCTTGATGATCACCGGATAGCCAACGGCTTCGGCGATCTTCTTCGCCTCGCCAATTTCCGATACCGCGCCGTCCGAACCCGGAACCAGCGGCAGGCCAAGATCGCCTGCGGTCTTTTTCGCCATCACCTTGTCGCCCATTGTGCGGATATGTTCGGGCTTGGGGCCGATAAAGGCGATGTTATGGCTTTCGACGATCTCGGCGAACTGCGCGTTTTCCGAAAGAAAGCCGTAACCGGGGTGGATCGCATCGGCATGGCTGATTTCGGCTGCCGAAATGATCGCCGGAATGTTGAGATAGCTGCCCTTCGCTGCGGGCGGGCCGATGCAGATGGCCTCGTCCGCCAGCCGGACATGCATGGCATCGGCGTCGGCGGTCGAATGGACGGCGACGGTCTTGATGCCCATTTCATGCGCAGCACGGTGGATGCGCAAGGCGATTTCGCCGCGATTGGCGATCAGGATTTTCTCGATACCCATGGCTGGCGCTTACTCGATGACCATCAGCGGCTGGTCGAACTCGACCGGCTGGCCGCTTTCGACGAAAATCGATTTGACGGTGCCGCCATTGGGTGCGGTGATCGGGTTCATCACCTTCATTGCCTCGACGATCAACAGTGTATCGCCCGCCGATACCTTGTCGCCTACGCTGACGAACGGCGCGGCACCCGGCTCGGGGGTCAGATATGCCGTGCCGACCATCGGCGACTTGACAGCATTGGCCGGAGCGGCGGCAGCAACAGGTTCGGCACCGGGCAGGGGCGATGCCGGGGCAGGCGCAGCGGCAGGTGCGGCGACCGCAACCGGCGCAGCGGCAACCGCGTGGAGCGTGCGGCAGACCTTGATCTTGCGATCGCCATCCTCAACCTCGATTTCGCTGAGGCCGGTATCGTTCAGCAACTCGGCCAGTTCGCGCACCAATTTGGTATCGACCTGCATTCCGCCGGTTTTGCTGTTCATATTCTTACTCCTGAGACCCTGTTGCAAATCGCTATAATCAGAGACGCGCCGCCGCGTCCAGCGCCAGTTCATAGCTTTTTGCCCCATGCCCGGCAAAACAGGCATGGGCGGCCATGCCGACATAGCTGATATGGCGGAATTCCTCGCGTTTCAATGGGTCGGACAAATGGACTTCGATCACCGGAACCTTGATCGACTTTATGGCATCGTGGAGCGCGATGGACGTGTGGGTGTAGGCCCCTGCATTGAGCAATACCGCCTTTGCCCCCGCCGCCTGCGCCTCGTGCAGCCAGTCTACCAGATGGCCCTCATGGTTGGATTGGCGAAAGTCTATTTCCAGCCCCAGATCATGCGCCTGATCATCGAGGCGACCGGCGATGTCGTCCAGCGTATCGGTGCCGTAAATCTCTGGCTCGCGCATACCCAGCAGGTTGAGATTGGGGCCGTTGAGGACGAAGATGAGAGGTATGTGGGACACGCGTTATTCCTTGCCTCAATGCTTGCCTTGAGCTGCCGCCGCTCCCTATATGGCGAGCAAGCAAAATGCGAGATGAAATGACTGAATTCCGCAATTCGGCAGCATGTAAAACAGTCATGGCGGCGATGGCCGCCTTAGTCGTCGCAGCGTGCCAGCCTCAGCCATATGGCGCCGTTGATGGCGGGGCTGAAATGGGGTCGAAGCAAAGTTTCAAAGGCGTTTGGGCAGCGGGCTTCGAATTTTCGGTGTTATCGCCCTGTGCAAAGGGCGCTGAAATTTGCACATTTGTGAATAGCCCGGAAAATTGCTGGCTGGACGGCATAGGGTCCGACGATAGTGGATGGCAGAAGTTCCTCTCGCGCGAGCAACTGCGAAGCAGCAATGCGTTTGGAAGCGAAATCTATGTAGAGTTTGAGGGGCGACAATCCAGCAAATCTGGTGAATATGGGCATTTAGGTGACTATCCGTGCCTGATAGAGGTCGAGACAATCACCTTTGCCAAGCCTTTGGAAAATGCAGTAGCAGAAGAAGAGCCGAAATGACCGACGCCGCAACCCTTTCCACTATCGCGATCACCATCAACGGCGAACCGCATCGCGTGGCAGCGGGGCTGTCGGTCGCGGGGCTTGTGGCCGAACTCGGCTTCAACCCGAAAAAGGTTGCGGTCGAACGCAATCTTGAGATCGTCCCGCGTTCGATGCATGGCGATGTGAGGATCGAAGAGGGCGACCAGTTGGAGATTGTCCACTTTGTTGGTGGCGGCTAAGGCGCATTGCCATGAACAATACCGACAACTGGACCGTCGCCGGTCGCACCTTCACCTCGCGCCTGATTGTCGGCACCGGCAAATATAAGGATTTCGAACAGAATGCCGCAGCGCTGGTGGCGTCGGGGGCGGAAATCATCACTGTTGCCGTGCGCCGGGTGAATGTGTCCGATCCCAAGGCGCCGATGCTGACCGACTATATCGATCCGAAGAAATACACCTATCTGCCCAATACCGCAGGCTGCTTTACCGCCGAAGACGCGATCCGCACGCTGCGGCTGGCGCGCGAGGCAGGCGGCTGGGATCTGGTGAAGCTGGAAGTTTTGGGCGAGGCGCGGACGCTATATCCCGATATGCGCGAAACGCTGAAGGCGACCGAGGTGCTGGCCAGCGAAGGCTTTCTGCCGATGGTCTATTGCGTCGACGATCCGATTGCGGCGAAGCAATTGGAGGATGCCGGTGCGGTCGCGGTGATGCCGCTGGGTGCGCCGATCGGCTCGGGCCTGGGCATCCAGAACCGGGTAACCATCCGTCTGATCGTGGAGGGGGCCAAGGTGCCGGTACTGGTCGATGCCGGAGTGGGCACCGCCTCCGACGCCGCGGTTGCAATGGAGCTTGGCTGCGACGGCGTGCTGATGAACACCGCGATCGCGGAGGCGAAAAACCCCGTTCGCATGGCACGGGCCATGAAGCTCGCCGTCGAGGCTGGCCGGGAGGCCTATCTGGCCGGACGTATGGGGCGCCGCCTCTATGCCGATCCGTCGAGTCCGCTCGCCGGGCTCATCTGAAGCCGGAATAAACTACATCTGTAGTCGTTGGTCGACGCTCATGGCGCCGGAAATGCCGTTGGTCGGCTTGAACCGACGGTTCATCGCGTCATTTGTCGACTTGTAAAACGATCAATCCCGCCTGTCGAAGCATTGGTGCGGGCGATCGCCGCCGCGTCCATATCAGAGGGGCAGGCCGGTGCTCATTGCTCCCCAGTCATGAGAATCGCCGGCCTGCACCCCTCTCCTGAAGGGCCGATGGTGAACAAAGGCCCGCAACGACCCGAGGAACCCTGATATGGCAAGATTTCGCTTCACTTCGCTGGTTGCCGCCGCGACCATCGCCATGGTTACGGCACCGTCGCTTTCAGCGGCAGACCGCCACCAGACCGTCGAACATCATGATCTCGACCTGTCGACCGAAGCCGGGCAGGCGAAATTCAAGGCGCGGATCATGCGTGCGGTGCGGAATGTGTGTGCCTTCCCGCAGGCCAAATCGGCGGCCGACCGTCTCGATCAGCAGCAATGCGAAGTCCGGGCCAAAACATCGGCGATGCGCAAGGCATCGCAGACAATTGCCCGCCGTGGCGGGAATGTGAAAGTTGCTGTCGACTGACCGCGTGAACGGAAACCGGGCGGGGCAGGGGCGTGCCCCTATTTCCCCGCCAGTTTCTTGACGTCGGCCAGATATTTGCGGCCGATCCGCATCGAATCGCCGTTGCGCAGCGAAGCGTGCCACACCCCGCCGCCTTCATGGCGCAATCCTGAAATCAGGTCGCGGCGGACAATATGGCTGCGGTGGATCCTCTGGAAGCGCAAGGGATCAAGCCGCTGCTCCAGCGTCGAAATGGTCTGGTGCAGCAAATAGCTGCGGCCGCCCGTGTGCAGGCGCATATAATCGCGTTCCGCTTCGATCCGTTCGATATCCAGCGCGGCGATCCGGATCAGTTCAGAACGGTGTGACACCCAGAATTCGCTGGCAAATTCGCCCGCTACATCGGCGTCGGCAGGATCCGCTGCAAGATCCTCCGCCGTCATATCCTTTTGCTGCGCCGCCCTCGCAATCGCGCGGTTCAGCCGGTCCGCCGAAACCGGCTTGAGCATATAGTCCACCACATCGAGGTCGAACGCCTCAACCGCAAAATTATCATAGGCGGTGACGAAGATGATCGCCGGTTTGCGTTCCATCAACGCTATTGCCCGGGCGACGCTGATCCCGTCCATCTTCGGCATTCCGATGTCGAGAAGGATCAGGTCGGGCGACAGCGTCTGGGCCAGGCGCAGCGCTGCCGCGCCGTCCCCTGCCGTGCCGACAAGGTCAATGACCGGTTCCGCTGCGCACAATATCTGCAGACGCTCAACGGCGAGGGGTTCGTCATCGACGATGATGGTGCGCAGCCGGTTCATTCAGCGTCCTTGGGGGTTATGGGAACGGTAATCGAGGCGCGGAAGCCGCCTT
Source organism: Sphingomonadaceae bacterium (assembly GCA_020847445.1). GTDB lineage: Bacteria > Pseudomonadota > Alphaproteobacteria > Sphingomonadales > Sphingomonadaceae > Sphingorhabdus_B. The sequence goes on from JADLBY010000109.1 coordinate 6,747, forward strand.
CCGGTTTCCGGCCATTGGTCAGCCTGGCGGCATCGCCATAGCGCGCTTCAAGCCGGTCGCGGACATTGGCCAGCCCGATGCCATTGCCATGCCCCTTCACGGCAGAATCCTCGCCGTCATCGTCGACGGTGATGGCCATCCACCCGTCGCTCGCGGTTGCGGAAATGCTGATCGTCACCGGGCGCGTGCTTCGCGAAACCCCATATTTGATGGCATTTTCGACCAGGGGCTGGAGGATGAGGGCCGGAACACGCTCGTTCGCCAATGCAACAGGCAGGTCGATCCGCGTGCGCAGGCGTTCGGGAAAACGGACAGCCTCTATGCCCAGATATTGTTTCTGGAGTTCAACCTCTTCGGCCAGCGTCACTTCTTCAAGCGGGTCGCTGGACAGGCTAGTTCGATAAAAGGTCGACAGATTCTGGATCATTTCCTCCGCCTTGTCCTTGTCGCCCTTGATGACGAGGCTGGACAGCGAATTGAGCGTGTTGAACAGGAAGTGCGGGTTCACCTGATAGCGCAGCGACCGCAATTCCGCATCCTGTGCCGCCTGCGCATAGCGTGAGGTTGTCCGTTCGGCTTCCCTGACTTCGCGGGCATATCCCAGGGCGAGATAGAGCGATGCCCAGGCAATCAGAAAGAAATAGCGGCTGATCGCGATTTCGGCCACTTCCTGCCATGCGGTCAACCCCAGCTCCGCCTGGATATCCATGAATTTGCGGCCGAGTTCCTGATCGGAAAAAACGCTGACCGGATCATAGACGTTGAAGACGTAATAATTGGCCCAGGCGATCGCAAAGGCGCAGGGGGCTGCGGCGATAAAGGCCGTCGCCACGCGCACACCCAGCGGTCGACGGTCGAAATGGCGCAGAATGAGGTAGAGCAGCCAGGTGAGCGCCATGCCGACGGCCGTCACGACAATGCGGCGCGTCGCCATTTCTCCCTGCTCGGGAAATTCGAGGACCGCAGCGCGCAGCGACACGACGAGCGCGTGGAACACCCAAAAGCCGATGATGGTCAGAAATGCCATCTGATGACCCATCAATGGCCGCTTGCTTGCAACGAGAATGCTCATTTCCCCCACATATGTCCTTAATCGCCCCTTGCCTTCCCCATAGACTGCCGCTTGTCGAATTTACATCCGGATTGATCGAAGCATCGCTGGCTGGAGGAAAGTCGCAAAGCGTTAACGCTCCGGTAACCATGTTCATGGCACAAATGCTGCGGGCAAAACGACATGGGGGCCTGAACGATGACTACAGGAAATGCATCGGCACCTGGACTGCTGACATTGGCCGAGATCAAGGAGTTTGCAAGCTTCAGCGCGGCAAGCCAGCGTTATATCCGCCGCTCGCTCGACGTTGCGTTCGATCGCAAGGATGCGGTCGATGTCTGGTCGCGCGATGTCGTCGAAGCGGCAAGCATCGAGGCCCAGCACCGTTTTTATGAACGCCTGCCCGAAATCCGCGCGCTCACCCCCGACAGCAGCTCGATCGAGGATGCCGAGCCGTTCATGTCGGCGCTGGTCACCGTTGCCGCCTTCGATCTTGGGCAGGGGCGGATCGATGGCTTCGCCGCCTTCCGCTTTCTTTACGAACGGCTGGTCGGTGCAGAGGCGCGCCCCTGGTTCCCCGCCGCCTTTTGCGCGGCGGCGGCGATGCCGCACCTTCAGCCCGAACGGCGCAAGCTGTTGTTGCAGTCGATCAGCGAAGCCGTGGCGACCGCGCCCGGCTGGTCCAAACGTGCGCCCCGCTTTTTCCCCGAATGGGTTGAAAAGGTTGACGCGACCGTCGCACGCTAAGCGCTTTTCCGCCGAAACCTAAAATACCAGACTTCGTGCCCATACACATTGCGGGCCTTGGCTTCGTAGCGCGTCTCGGGCCAGCCGCCCGGCCGCACCAGAAAATCCTGCGGGCCATTGCACAGCCATTCGAACTGGTGGCGGTGGCCCTGCATCACCATCAGCGCGTGGCGCAGATAGACCGGGTGATCGGTGCCGAAGCGGAATTCGCCGCCGGGTTTGAGCTTTGCCGCGATCATGTCGACCGGGCCATCGTTCATCATCCGCCGCTTTGCGTGCCGCGCCTTGGGCCAGGGGTCGGGGTGGAGCAGATAGACGAAGCTCAGCGCGCCGTCGGGGATGCGCGCCAGCACGTCGAGCGCATCGCCCATATGGATGCGGATATTGGGCAGGGGGCCCATGCCGTTGTAATTGTCGGCATGGACAAGCGCCTGCGCGACACCGTTTTCAAAAGGCTCGCAGCCGATGAAGCCATGATCGGGCAGCATGTCGGCACGATAGGCCATATGCTCGCCGCCGCCGAAGCCGATTTCGAAATGCAGCGGCCGGTCGGTTCCGAAAAGCCGTTCCGCCGTCACCGGGCCTTCATCGGGCACCGCGATCTGCGGTAGCAGATTGTCGATCAGTTCCTGCTGGCCTGCGCGCAGCTTCTTCCCCTTGGACCGCCCATAGAGGCGGCCCAGCGTTGTCGGATCTCCGGCTTTGTGCGCTGTCATGGCGCGGGCGGCTAGCGGGTTGCTACCGATCCTGCAACCCCGATCAGGCGAAAGCGGCTTTCAGCCTGTCGACCAGATCGGTGCGTTCCCAGGGGAAAGCGTCGCCATTCGCGGTGCGGCCGAAATGGCCATAGGCGGCGGTCTTGCGATAGATCGGCTTGTTGAGCCCCAAATGGGTGCGGATACCCTTGGGCGTCAGGCGCACAAGCTGCGGCAGCAATGCTTCAAGCTTGCCCTCGTCAACCGTTCCGGTGCCGTGCAGGTCGACATAGACCGACAGCGGTTCGGCAACGCCGATCGCATAGCTCAGCTGGATCGTGCAGCGGCGGGCGAGCCCGGCGGCGACGATATTCTTTGCCAGATAGCGGGTGACATAGGCCGCCGAACGGTCGACCTTGGTCGGATCCTTGCCCGAAAATGCGCCGCCGCCGTGCGGGGAAGCACCGCCATAGGTATCGACGATGATCTTGCGCCCGGTCAGCCCCGCGTCGCCATCGGGCCCGCCGATTTCGAAACGGCCGGTGGGATTGATGTGATAGACGGTGTTCGCGGTCAGCAGCTCCGCAGGCATCACATCGGCGATCACGCGCTTCACATAGTCGCGCAGTTCGGCATATTTCGCTTCGTCGCCTTCGCCCCTGTGCCAGAAATAGCCGGGCGCGTGCTGGGTCGAAACGACGATCGCGGTCGCCTCTACCGGGCGTTCGTTGGCATAACGTAGCGTGACCTGGCTTTTCGCATCGGGTTCGAGGAAGGGCGCTGCCCCCGATTTCCGGTCGGCGGCCATGCGTTCGAGGATCTTGTGGCTGTAATCGAGCGTTGCGGGCATCAGGTCGGGGGTTTCGTCCGACGCATAGCCGAACATGATCCCCTGATCGCCTGCACCTTCATCCTTGTCGGCAGCGGCGTCGACGCCCTGCGCGATATGGGCGGACTGGCCGTGCAGATTGTTTTCAAAGCGGAAACTCTGCCAGTGGAAACCGTCCTGCTCGTAACCGATATCCTTGACAGTGGCGCGCACCGCCGCCTCGATCTCTTCCTTCGCGCCCGGCGCCCAATCGCCATTTTCATACACGCCCTTGCAGCGGATTTCACCGGCGAGGACGACAAGCTGGGTCGTGGTCAGCGTTTCGCAGGCGATGCGCGCTTCGGGGTCTTTCGAAAGGAACAGGTCGACGATGGTGTCGCTGATCTGGTCGGCGACCTTGTCGGGATGGCCTTCGGAAACGGATTCGGAAGTGAAGAGGAATGAGTTACGCATGGTTGTCCCAGTTAGAGTTTCTGTGTCTGCGTATAAAGAAATCTTTATATCTGCCCGCGCCTTTAGCGGGAAGCGCGCCGCCGGGCAAGGGGCAAGAATGCGCATGCGATGAGCAGAGCGGCGAGGGCAAGCGGCAGGATATTGCCATGCCGCGCGAACAGGGTGGGGGCCTTGGCAACCGGCAGGCGCGCGTCGATCCGGCCCGCCTGGCCAAGCGGCAGACTTTTTACAACGCGCCCGTCGGCGTCGATCACCGCGCTGATCCCGGTGGGGGTGGAGCGAATGACGGGCAGGCCCTCTTCGATCGCGCGCAACCGCGCCTGCGCCAGATGCTGCGGCGGGCCCCAAGCGCCGAACCAGGCATCGTTCGAGGGGTTGAAAATGAAATCGGGGCGATTGGCGCGGTCGGTGATCTGGCCGGAGAAGATGATCTCATAGCAAATCTGCATGCCGACCTTCATCCGTTGCCCGTTGAACGGCAGGTTCAGCGTGCGCGGACCGGGGCCCGGCCAGAAATCGAGCGTCCCCGGCACCAGCCGCGTTGCGCCCAGCGGTTCGAGCAGCCAGCGCAGCGCCAGATATTCGCCATAAGGCACGAGGTGCGATTTATCGTAATGGGCGAGCAGCCTGCCCGAACTGTCCATCGCCGACATGCTGTTGCGCGCGCCGACCAGCTGATCTGTGCGATCGAATTCCAACCGGTCGACGCCGGTGAGCAGGACATCGCCGGAGTTCATGAGTTTCATCAGCGCGATCCGCGCCCCTTGCGCGGTTTCTCCCGGCTGGAACTGGTAATAGCGGAACGGATAGCCATCCTCCAGCCGCCAGGGGATCGCAGCTTCGGGCCAGAGGATCAGGCGGGGGGTTTCATCGCGCGGCTGGCTATACCGGGCGAGGCGAGCAAAATTGATCGCGTCATAGCCGGGGGCATATTTGTCGATCTGGCTGATATTGGGCTGGACGACGGTAAGTCGAGGCCGCCCGCGCTCCGCCTTGGCGCGGTTGTCGGCGACGATCGAGGGGAACAGGCTGACCGCAAGCACGGGAACCCCGAAAACAACGATAAACGCCGTCGCGATCCAGCTTCCCGCTTTGCCGAAAGCTTTACGCTGACGATTGCGCGCGAACCATGCCGGAACGAGTGCGATCAGCCCGCAGACAAGGATCACCATCCCCGACGCGCCATAGGTGCCGGTAACGGGAAGCCATAACGGCACAAAAAGCGTGTCGAGCCAGACCGCGCTCAACGGATTCCAGGCGAAACCGGTGAACACCCAGCTGCGCAGCCATTCGGCGATGATCCAGCATCCAGCAAAGGCGAGGATGAAGTGGGTGCCAATCCTCCCCGCTTGCAGGGAGGGGGACCAGCCGGAGGTTGGTGGAGGGGGGATGCCGTCCGGCTGTGTGCTGGAAGGCGACCCCCCTCCGTCACGCACTTCGCGCGCGCCACCTCCCCGCAAGCGGGGAGGATTTGATAACAACCACGCCCCCAAACATGCCAGCGCCGGATATGCCGCCAGATAGAGCGCGACCAGGAGCACCGCGACCCAGCCCAGCCAGGCGGGCATTGCGGCCTGATAGGTGAAGGCGGTCGCGATCCAGTTATTGCCGATGGCGAAATGGCCAACGCCGAACAGCCAGCCGAGCAGGAAGGCGCGCTTTCCGCTGTCGGCCTTGGCGACAAGGTGCATCAGCAATGCGAGGCATAGCAAGGTCAGCGGCCATAGGTTCAAGGGCGCAAAGCCGGTGGCCGAAATCCCGCCCGCGATCAGCAGGGCTAGGCGCGCATATTTTTCGGCTATTGCCAGCAGCTTGGTCATCGGATGCCGACATGGCGGGCAAATGGTGCAATTGCAATCGCGCATCATTGTTGCTTGCCGTTCATCCCGCCGGTGCTAGCTATCCGCGCATGATGATGATCCCTGTCCTTGCGCTGATGCTGGCGCCCACCCCGCCGCTTCCGCTCACCGAATTGCAGATGCGCGATATTGGCTGCGTGGCGACCATGGCTCTGGCCGTCGCCGAAATGCCCGACCTCGCCAAACCCGCTAAACGCTGGTCGGGCATTGTCGGACAGCGGGTGATGGATGAAAGCGGGCAGCCCCGCGAAGTGGTGGCGGCTGCGATGATCGAATCGGCCAATGCGCAAGCGGCGCGGGGCGGGGATGGCGCGGCGCGGCAGTTGCGGATCGCGCAATGCCAGGCGATTATGGCGGCCGAACTCGCCACCACCGATGCCGCATCAACGCCCTTGCCCAGACCGGTAAAAAGCCAGTGAGCCAAAGGCCCTTCCACCTCGCCTTTCCGGTGCACGACCTTTCGGCGGCGCGCGAATTTTACGGCGGGTTGCTGGGCTGCCCTGAGGGGCGCTCGTCCGAGCACTGGATCGACTTCGATCTCTATGGCCACCAGATTGTTGCGCATCTCGATGCGGGGATGACGCCGCGCCCGATTCACAATCCGGTCGATGGCCACGACGTGCCGGTGCCGCATTTCGGCGTTGTATTGACGATGCCGCAATGGGAGGCGCTGGCCGCGCGTCTGAAGGCAGCCGGCGTGCGTTTCGGGATCGAACCCTATGTCCGTTTCAAGGGACAGGTAGGCGAGCAGGCGACGATGTTTTTCACCGATCCCAGCGGCAATGCACTCGAATTCAAGGCCTTTGCCGATGACGGGCAATTGTTCGCGACCTGATCAGCTTCGCTGGAAAACCTGCTCCATCGTCGTCACGCCCGAACATTTGTCGCCCGCCTTCTGGCCGCCGCCAGCCAGCATGGTGAAGGCGAGAAAGCCGCCGACCACGATAATGATGAAACCCGCGCTGACCCAGGCGAGATATTTGTCGATGAACGCCTTGATCGGCGCGCCGAATTTCCAGAACAGGATTCCGACCAGCATGAACTGGAAGGCGCGGCTGATGATGCTCGACCAGAGGAAGTCGAACAGCGGCATCTGGATGAAGCCGGCAGTCAGCGTCAGCAGCTTGAAGGGGATCGGCGTCGCACCCTTGATCAGGATGATCTCCGCCCCGAATTCGCGCAGATAGCAGGCGGCGGCGGGGAAGGTTTCCCAAAGGCCCAAAGCCTTCAACAGCGAAACCCCGATGGTTTCATAGGCGAAATAGCCGATGGCATAGCCAAACAGCCCGCCGAGCACCGAGGCCAGCGTGCAAAGCGCGCCATAGCGGATCGCCCGGTCGGGCCGCGCAAGACACATCAGCCCGAGCAGCGGGTGCGGCGGAATCGGGAAAAAGCTCGATTCGATGAAGGAGAACAGGAACAGCCAGCGCTCCGCATGGGCGTGCGCGGCCTTTTCCATCATCCATTCGTACAGCCGTTGCAGCATGGTGGCTCGCTCTAGGGGGTTTCTCTATCGGGGCAAGACTTTATTCGACCACGGCTTTGCCAACGCGCATCACGCGGCCATAGGCCCAGCCGATCCCGATCAGTGCAACCCCGAGCCCCATGAAGGACAGGATACGGAGCACACCCACCAGCGCGGCAGCGTCGATCAGGAAAACCTTGAGCGTAACGAGCGTCAGCAGCGCCAGCCCGGCAAGGCGGAGGATGGCGAGGCCGGTCTTGATGCCGATGGCGAGCCAGCCGATCGAGAGCATGAGCAACGCCGCAGAATAGAGATAATTCTCGCCGACGTCGATGGTCGCGCCTGAAATCAGATTGCCCTGCACCAATTGGCGAACGGTGACGAGTGCGGTCAGCGCCATTGCGAGCAGGCTGCCAATTTCGGCCAGCCGTGGCAGTTGCGGATGCGCCTTTGCGACGGCCGGGCTCCGCGCCAGCTGCCACAGCCAGAAGGCGGCGAGCCCAAGATGCACGGTGCCGAGATTGGCAACGGGTGCCGGGCCCAATGCCTGCGGCCGGTGGAGCGGATTGAAAACGCCAAGGTCGAACCAGCACAGCCGGAACAGCGCCAATGCGGCCAGCGACAGCCCGGCCCTGGCCCAGATGCCCGACCCGTCGGCGGCGCGGCGCATCGCCAGCCAGCCCGCCACGAACAGCAGCTGCGTCATCACCACCCGTTCGGCAAGGCCAAGGGTGATGAACTGCGACGGGCTGTCGATATGCGCGATCTGCTTGGCCAACAACCAGACGAAGGCGATCAGGCCGGTGCCACCGGCGAACCATCCCGCGCGCCGTGCCCAGCGACCCAGCGCGAAATGGGGCAGGGCAACCACCGCCAGGGCCAGCAGCGACGGCAGCAATGTCATTCGGGCGGCCTCACCGATTTCCGGCAGACCCGATACCAGCAATATCTCGCCACCCATGGCCCCGCCCAAAATGTCAAAAAAGCGCCACGAACCGGCGGCCAGGGCAAGAATGGCAAAGCCCATCGGGATCGTTGCCAGCTTTGGCATCGCGGTGCCGCTGGTGCGGACGGCCCATGCGGCGAGGGCGGCGGCGACCACAAAGGTCGTGCTCGCGAAATAGGCGTCGGGAAGGAAAAGCGTCAGCGCGAGCCAGCCCATCGCAGCCGCAAGGGCCGCGCTGCCGATCTGGACGATCTGGTCGATACGGCTTTCTGCCTTTTGCCACTGCCATGCAATATAGGCCGCCGGCGCAACCAGCAGCGCCGATATCGCGCCCCAGACAGCGTCGGGATAGTCCGGCTTGGCAAAGGCAAAGGCCGCCGCGAAGGGCACCGCCTGCGCCATCAGCGCGAGCATCGCCCAATAGGCGCTGCCATCGTTCCGGCTGCGTGCGCGGAGATGTGCGGGGCCGCCGAAGAGCAGGCCGGTGCCAATCGAGGCAATGATCATCATCGTTCGCGACGCCTGACTGTCCCATCCCGCCGCGAGCGGCATCAGGCATAAAAGGAGCGCGCCGAAAAGGCTCGGCAGATGCCGCGCGTCACGCCAGGCTAGTGCGATCGCCATGGCCGAGAGCACGGCGTAAAAGCCCCAGCCGATCCAGCCGAACTGGAGGCGCGGCAACAGCATTGCCAGCTGGATCAGTGCCAGCGCCATCGGCGCATAGCGCGCCATTGCCGCCAGTCGCGGATCGCTGTCGGCGAAACGATCCCCCACCAGCACCGCCGCGCCACCGGCCGCCAGCACGAACAGCCCGACCAGCGGCAAGGCGCTTTCGGCGGCAACGATCAGTCCGATGGTCCACAAGGCGCCACCGCCGCTCGCGAGCAACAGCAGCCACAGCCAGCGCCGCCACAAGGCAAGGCCGAACAGGCCCGCGAGGAAAATGCCGAGATAGAGCAGCAGCACCGGCACATTATCCGGCCCAAGCCCTGCGACCCAGGGCGCGGCAAAGCCGCCGATCAGCCCCATCAGCGCGGTCGGCGGGCCGTGGCGGAGCGCGAGCGCGAAGGCGAGGATGGTTGTCGCGATCAGCAGGGCAAATGCCATGGGAATGCCGATCAGGCCATAAATCTCGGCGGCCATATAGAGCGTTCCGTAAAGGATCGCGATTCCGGCACCGGCCAGCGATTGGGCGATGCGCGGATCGGCGGTGAAGGATTCGCCGACCCTGGGCAATCGCCCGCCCCATTGGCTGGCCGCGATCAACAGCGCGGCGAACAAGGTGGCGAGCACCGATCGCGTGCCTGGGCCGAGCAAGCCAGCGTCGATCGTATGGCGCACCAGGAAAAAGCCCGCGAAAACCAGCGAGATACCGCCCACCCAGATCGGCAATTTGCCGCCGACCAGCTCTTCGAAGCTCCAGTTTTTGGTCGAAATCTCCGCCGCCGGTTCGGGGCGAGGGGGAGGGGCGTCGATCTTTGCGCGGGGCTGTTCTGCCGGCACCTCGCCCTTCACCGTCGCGGGCCTGCGGCTGGCATAGGCGATCGCCGCTGCCTTGGGGACGGCGGGCGGTTCGGGCGCGGACGGGGCTTCGGCCATGTCGCGCTGTGCCGGGATCGGGGGAAGCGATCCGGCATTCAGCCGGTCGATCAACGTCCCGATCCGCGCTTCAAGATATTTGATGCGACCGTTGAGGTTGAGCAGCCAGACCGCAAGGATCAGGACAATCAGCAATAACAGGCCTTCCATCGCATCCCCCGTCGCGTTCCGGTATCAACGGCTTAGCTGCTCCACCACGATTGGCAAGCCAAGCCATTTGTCGGTTGCGAATTGCAACTATCGTGGCAGTTATGGCGCATCGGAATGAGGAAGGATGATTGCAATGATTCTCTATGGCGCGCCGCTCTCCCCCTATGTTCGCAAGGTCATGGCCTATGCCGCCGAAAAAGGGATCGAGCTTGAACTTGTGCCGGTCGGCATAGGTGATTCCAATCCGGATTTCATCGCCTGCAGCCCATTCGGCAAGATGCCGGGTTTTCGCGACGGCGATTTCGGCATTTCGGATTCAACCGCGATCATAACCTATCTGGAGGCGAAATTCCCCGAACCGGCGATGTTGCCCGCCGATCCGGCCGACCGCGCCCGGACGATCTGGTTTGAGGAATTTGCCGACACGATCGTGACAGCCGCAGGCGGCAAGATATTCTTCAACCGCGTCGTTTCCCCCAAATTCCTGGGCAAGCCGGGGGATGAGGCAGCGGCGAAACAGGGTGAGGCTGATATGCTGCCGATCTATGACTATCTGGAAGGCGTGATCCCGGCATCGGGTTATCTGGTCGGCGATCGGCTGACGCTGGCCGACATTGCCGTGGCCAGCCCCTTTGTGAATACCGCGCATTGCAGCATCATTCCCGATGCGGCGCGCTATCCGAAACTGACCGCCTATCTGGCCGCCATCTGGCAACGCCCCGGCTTTGCCACCTGGATCCCGCGCGAGCGGAAGATGCTGGGGATCGCATAGAAAATAACCAAATAGGAATATTTGCCTTGACATCGTAACGCCATTCTGGCACATATTGCGATATTGGGAAAATGCGATTCGGGCCGGGGCGGTCCTCCTTCGGGAAAGACTGCCACCGGCCCTTTTGCATGCGCGAAAGGATCTGGTGATGGCATTTGGAAAGAAGGCGAATGGCAAGGGCTTTGGCCCCGCAGCGCAAAGGGCGTTCCTGTCGCACCTTGCGCAGACATCCAATGTTTCCGCATCGGCCAAGACGGCGGGGGTGACGACCTTTCCCGTCTATGATCTGCGCCGGAAATCGCCCGACTTTTGCACGAAATGGCTGGCCGCGCTCAGCGAAGGCTATGCGCGGCTGGAGGCGAACCTGCTGTCAGAGGCGCTCTCCGCCCCGGCGAGCAACCTGAAGGACAGCACGCTCAAGCAGAAGCAGATGAAGACGCGGATCGGCATGGCGCTGCTTGCCGCGCACAAGGCGACGGTGCGTGGCGCGCCCAAGCCTGCGCCGTCGCGGTCGCGCGATCCGAAAGAGGTGCAGGCGCGGCTTGAGGCGCGCTTTGCCGCGATGCGCAAGAGGATGGGTGATGACAGCGGTTCCGCAGAGTGAGGCAGAGCGGGTCGCGCAGCTGACCGGCACGGATTATGGCAAATGGCTGAAGGAGAAAAAGCCGGATGAGCTGTGGCTGCTGGAATATGACTGGAATTTCTGGGCGCGTACCGACCAGTGCCCGCCGCAGGGCGACTGGCGCACCTGGTTCGTGATGGCCGGGCGCGGCTTCGGCAAGACGCGCATGGCCGCCGAATATGTGCGCAGCCGGGCGGAAGGCGATGGCAGCCTGCGGATCGCGCTGGTCGCGGCAACGCTGCACGAGGCGCGCTCGATCATGATCGAGGGTGAGAGCGGTTTGCTTTCCATCGCACCCGACGAGAAGCGCCCGACATGGGAGCCTTCGCTCAAAAGGCTGGTCTGGCCCAACGGGGCGATCGCCAATGTCTTTGCCGCGTCGGAGCCGGAGGCACTGCGCGGCCCCGAACATCATCTCGCCTGGGCGGATGAGGTGGCGAAATGGGAAAAGGGCAC
>JADLBY010000110.1 GCA_020847445.1 Sphingomonadaceae bacterium
CGAACAGGACGAGTGCTGCAAGCCCCGCCGAACCAATGGCATAGCCCTTGGTCACAGCGTTTGTGGTGTTGCCCACGGCGTCGAGCGCGTCGGTCTTTTCACGAACCGAATCATCGAGCCCGGCCATTTCGGCAATGCCGCCGGCATTGTCGGTCACAGGGCCATAGGCATCGAGTGCCACGACCATGCCTGCGAGCGCCAGCATCGCCGTTGCCGCAAAGGCAATGCCGATCAGGCCAGCAAGCTGATAGGCAATGATGATGCCCGCGCAGATCACCAGCGTTGGCAATGCGGTCGACTCGAGGCTGATCGCGAGACCCTGGATCACATTGGTGCCATGGCCCGTTTCCGAAGCCTTGGCGATCGAACGCACCGGGCGATAGTTGGTGCCCGTGTAATATTCCGTGATCCAGATGATCAGCCCGGTGATGACGAGGCCGAGCAGAGAGCAATAGAACAGCGTCCGGCCGGTAAAGCCGCCGGTGCCATCGAGATTGGCGCCGATCACTGTTTCCATGCCGCCAAGTGCATAGTCCGTCGCGAACCAGATCGCGGGGATGGAAAGCACTGCTGTCACAAGGAAGCCCTTGTACATCGCACCCATGATGTTCTTTCCGCCGCCAAGGCGGACGAAATAGGTGCCGATGATCGAGGTGATGACGCAGACTCCGCCGATCAGGAGCGGCAGGCTCATCAGGCCGAGGATATTGTCCGCGCCCTTCACGAGGAGGGCGAGCAGAACCATCGTCGCGCCAATGGTCACGACATAGGTTTCGAACAGGTCGGCCGCCATGCCGGCGCAGTCACCCACATTGTCGCCCACATTGTCGGCAATCACCGCGGGGTTGCGGGGATCGTCCTCGGGGATTCCGGCCTCGACCTTGCCGACCAGATCGGCGCCGACGTCGGCAGCCTTGGTGAAGATGCCGCCACCGAGACGCGCGAAGATGGAAATCAGCGATGCACCAAAGGCCAGCGCGACGAGCGCATCGACAACGATGCGGTCATTCGGGGCATGGCCGGCAGGGCCCGTCAGATACCAGAAGAAAACGGAGATCGCGAGCAGGGCAAGGCCTGCCACGAGCATGCCCGTGATCGCGCCTGCGCGGAACGCCATCGTCAGGCCTTCCTGCAGTCCCACCTGGGCTGCAGCAGCCGTCCGGACGTTGGCACGCACCGAGATGTTCATCCCGATAAAGCCGGTCGCGCCCGAAAGCACGGATCCGAGCACAAAGCCGATGGCCGAAAGCGATCCGAGAAAATAGGCAACGAGAATTGCCACGACGACGCCAACAACGGCGATCGTGCGATACTGCCGCCCGAGATAGGCGCCTGCGCCTTCCTGGATCGCGGCAGCGATTTCCTGCATCTTTTCGTTGCCCGCCGAAGCGCCAAGCACCTGGCGGCTGGTAACGATGCCGTACACAACGGCAAGCAATCCGCACAGGATTGCGATGGTAACGATTGACATAAGGGTATTCCCTTTCCCCCAGCGAATTGAACGATCCCAAAAGGCTGCAAGCCTCCCGTTTAAGGGATCCGCGCGGGGCTATAGAGGGGCTTTGCGCGCAAAGGCAAGGCCTTGGGACTGGCAGTGTGGCTATTGATGGAGCCAGCCAAGCGTCATGGGCAGTGGCACGGCGCCGTCACGGTCATGCAGATGGACGCCCGAACCGCGCACCATTTGCCCGATCCGGGTCGCCGCGCAAGGCAAAGAAGGCAGTGGCCGGGCCGAAGCAAAGAGCAGTTGGTAATCGTCTCCAGCCGTGGCCGCAATCAGCCGGGCGGCGCGATCATCCCCGCGACAGCCCCGGAATTCTGGGGAAAGCGGAATGGCATCGAGGTCTATCATCGCAGCGACCCCGCTGGCATCTGCAAGGCGGAGTGCATCAATCAACAGCCCGTCGGATACATCCATCATCGCACTGACGGTGGGCGCCAGCGCCGCGCCAGCCGCCAGCTGCGGAACGGGCCTGCGGTATGCGGCAAGAAGCGACGCTGGTCCCGTCATGTCCCCACGCGCGATCGCAAGGCCGAGCCCCGCATCGCCGACAATGCCTGTCACGAACAGGGCATCGCCCTCATGTGCGCCGCTGCGGGAGGGCACGAATCCCCTGGCCTCTCCGACCAACGTCAACCCGATCGAACGTTCATGCGCCGAAACCGTATCGCCGCCGATCAGGGCAATACCGAAATGGTCCAGCGCTTCGCCAAGGCCCTTGATGAACACGTTGTCCCAAGCCGCATCGCCCGTCAGCGTGTAGGACGTGAGGGCTGCGAGCGGCTTCGCGCCCTTGGCCGCGAGATCGGAAACATTCACGGCCACAAGCTTCCAGGCAACGCTGTCCGCCCGGTCTTCTGCCAGGAAATGGACGCCCTCCACCAGCGTGTCGAGCGTCAGGACAAGCCGGGTACCGCCAAGATCCAGAACAGCCGCATCGTCGAGCAATCCCCGCGCGGCAGGGTCCGTGGCGATGGAACGCAGTTGGTCGATGAAGGACAGTTCCGGGTTCATGGCCTGCCTCATGCCCGAGGTGCAACGGCCTTGGAAAGGCCTATTTGCTGCGTTCGGCCAGGACCCGTTCCCATGCGAGGGCGTCTTTCACGATCAGGTCGAGATTATCGCGCTGCGGCCGCCAGGGCAGAGTTGCAAGGATCTTGCTGTTGTCGGCAATCAGGGCGTCCGGATCACCTGCACGGCGACCCTCGACGCGGCGTTCGATCTTGAGGTTGGTCGCCCGGTCCACGGCGTCGAGCACTTCGCTCACAGAAAAGCCGCGACCATAGCCGCAATTCATGATGTGGCTCGACCTGGGGTCCGAGATCAGCTTTTCGAGTGCATGGACATGGGCTGCGGCAAGATCGGACACATGAATATAGTCGCGCACGCCGGTTCCGTCCGGCGTTGCGAAATCGGTTCCGAAAATCGAGACATGGCCGCGCTTGCCGGTTGCCGCTTCGACAGCGACCTTGATGAGGTGGGTGGCGCCGGCCGTCGATTGCCCCGTGCGCTGTTGCGGGTCGGCGCCGGCCACATTGAAATAGCGGAGTGCGCAATAGTTGATCGGGTGTGCCGCGGCGACGTCGGCAAGCATGAACTCGGTCATCAGCTTGGACATGCCATAGGGATTGATCGGCAGCTTCGGACTATCCTCGCGCACAGGAATTGTTTCCGCGATCCCGTAAGTCGCGGCCGTCGAGGAAAAGATGAAGTGGCGCACACCGCATGTCACTGCAGCTTCCAGCAGGGTCCGGCTGTTCGCTGTGTTGTTGCGGTAATATTTGAGCGGATCCTCTACCGATTCGGGAACCACGACCGATCCGGCAAAATGCATGATCGCGCCAATCCGATGCGCGGCTATCGCGGCTGAAACGGCGGCTGCATCGCCAATATCGGCTTCGACAAAGCCGACGCCTTCG
>JADLBY010000111.1 GCA_020847445.1 Sphingomonadaceae bacterium
CCTTTGTCGCGCTGACCAGCGCAAAATTCCGGCCCTATTTGCGCAAAAATCCTGCGGTCGCCTTCCTTCTCGGCATTTCCAGCGGCTTTCCGCTGACGCTGCTGGTGGCGACGCTGACCTTCTGGCTCGCCAAGGTGGGGCTCGACACCACGACCATTGGGCTCGCGGTGATGGTGGGCATTCCCTATACGATCAAGTTTCTCTGGGCGCCGCTGGTGGATAAATTGCATCTACCCTTGCTGCACGACCGGCTGGGGCAACGGCGCAGCTGGTTGTTTGTGATCCAGTTGCTGCTGGTATTTTCGATCTGGCAATTGGGGGCGAGCGATCCGCGCCCCGGCCATCTGTCGCTGTTCTTCGTCTGGGCGCTGATCACCGCCTTCCTCTCGGCGACGCAGGATATCGTCATCGACGCCTACCGTATCGAGATATTGGAGGAAGAGGAGTTCGCGCACGGCACCGCGGCAAACCAGTTCGGCTATCGGACCGGCAACCTTATCGCGGGCGCGGGCACAATCTATATCGCCTCGGCGGAAGGGCTGGGCCTCGGCTGGGCGCTTGGCTATGGGCTGACCGCGCTGTGCGTGGTGCCTGCCATATTGGGCGCCCTGTGGGTCGGCCCCGGCAAGTTCGTCGATCGCTATGCCGGTGCGTCGGGCATGGGCGCGGGGCAATGGCTGACCGAATCGGTGGTCAATCCGTTCCGCGAATTCCTGTCGCGCCACGGTGCCTTCCTGATCCTCGGTTTCGTGCTGGTGTACAAGGTCGGCGATGCGATGGGGCAGGCGATGCTCAGCCCGATGATCGTGCAACTGGGTTTTTCGGATCTCGATTATATTTCGGCCAACAAGCTTTGGGGTTTCGGCGCGCTGATCGTCGGATCGGCGCTCGGTGCCCCGTTCGTGCTCTGGCTCGGCATGGGGCGCGCGCTGCTGATTTCCGGGCTGATGATGATGTTTTCCAACGCCATGTTCATGCTGCTGGCCGCAACCGGCAACAATTACTGGATGATGGTCGCGGCGATCGTGACCGAAAACACCACCAGCGGCATCGGGCTGACGGTATTCGCAACCTATCTCTCCGGCCTGTCGAACATCGCCTATACCGCAACGCAGTTTGCCCTGCTGTCGTCCTTCGCCGGGGTCGGGCGGACGTTCATGGCGGGGCCTGCGGGCTATGTGGCGGAAAAGGCCGGTTGGGTCGGCTTCTGGGGCTTTACCATCGTGGCCGCCATTCCCGGTATGCTGCTGCTCTGGACGCTGTGGAGCAAGGGCTATGTGGTAGAGGGCATCCGCCAATCCGAAGGCGTCGACGAGAAGGCCATGAAGGAACCTGTCGGCGCGCTGCGCATTATCGGCTTTCTGCTGCTGCTTGCAGGGCTGGTCGGCGTCTTGCTCTCGCAGCAGCTGGAGGCGGGGCCGAGCTGGCTTTATGCATCGCTGGCGGCCTTTGCCGTGGGTGGCGCACTGGCATGGAAGCGCCGGGTGGCCGCCTGATATTGCCCGTCAGTCCGGAATTTGCCCGTTGGCCTTCAGGACTTCACCGGCCAGGTAAAGCGACCCGCAGATCAGCACCGAAGCCGGTGTCCCTGCCTGCGCCAGCTGGTGCAGCGAATCCGCCACCGCATCGGCAGGCCGCGCGTCGACTATGCCAAGGTCTTCCTGCACCCATCGACACAGGTCCCTGGGATCATGGTGGTCGTGCCCAGGGATCGGAACGGCCTGAAAACTTGCGATCTTGTGCGCAAAGGGTTTGATAAAGCCCGCTGCATCCTTGTTCTTCAACAGACCGCAGATCACATGCAGCCGGTCCGTGCCTTCAAGCGCATTGGCGAGCGCCATCCCCGCATCGGGATTATGCCCGCCATCGAGCCAGATTGCGCTGCCTTCGGGCAGGGTGTCGAGCAACGGCCCCGGCAATAGCCGTTGCATGCGCGCGGGCCATTCAGCCTGCGTGACACCGCGGACGACCGCCGCTTCGTCTGGCTGCAACCGGCCCGCAAGAAACAGCATCGCGATCGCCAGCCCGGCATTGCGCCATTGATGCCTGCCCGGAAGTGACGGATGCAGCGATGGGCCGATCGAACCGAATTTGGATCGCCAGTGAAAGCCGCCGTCCTCTGCCGGTAAAACCGCCCAGACATCGCCTTCGTAGAACGAGTTTACATCGCCGACACTGGCGGCCTTTGCACCAATGACCTGCGCGATACTGTACGGATAATCGAGCGTGGCGAGCCGGACGCCGGGCTTGATGATGCCGGCCTTCTCCCACGCTATCCTTTGAAGCGGCGGCATGTCTGGCACGCCATCCTCGGGCGCGAGCAAGAAGGCTTCATGGTCGATGCCAAGCGAGGCGATGCCGCAGACGGCGGGTTTCCGGATGATATTGGTCGCATCGAGCCGCCCGCCCAGACCGACCTCGATGATGCAGGCGTCCGCCGGCGTGCGCGAAAAGGCGAGGAAGGCCGCAGCGGTGGTGACTTCGAAAAAGCTCGCCTGCAGCCCTTCGGCGTGATCGAGCACTTCGGAAAGCAGCACCGCGAGCGCATCATCCTCTATCAACCGCCCAGCCAGCCGGATACGTTCGTTGAAACGCACTAGATGCGGGCTCGAATAGACATGCACCCGCATCCCCGCCGCTTCCAGGATCGCGCGCAGAAAGGCGCAGGTCGAACCCTTGCCGTTGGTGCCTGCAACATGGAAAACCGGCGGCAGCCGATCCTGTGGATTGCCGAGCCGTTCGCACAGCGCCGCGATCCGTTCCAGCCCCAGCACATCGCGCCCCGGCGACAGCGCCGCCAGACGGTCAAGCTGCGCCTGGACGGCGGGGGAATCGGATTTTGCGTGGTCGGGCATTACTCCCCTCCCGCAAGCGGGAGGGGTCGGGGGTGGGCAGTCCAAGGTTGCTGGCAAAATCTGTCCATCGTCAAAGGCTTTCAGGCCCACCCCTAGCCCCTCCCGCCTGCGGGAGGGGGATTTCACGCCGCCTTCTTGCCCGCCATCAGATAGTCGATCAGCCGCGCCAGCGTGGCTTTCAGCGCGTGCCGGTGTGTCACCATGTCGACCATGCCATGGTCGAGCAGATATTCGGCGCGCTGGAAACCTTCGGGCAGCTTTTCGCGGATCGTCTGTTCGATCACGCGCTGCCCGGCAAAGCCGATGAGGGCACCGGGTTCGGCAATCTGGATATCGCCCAGCATCGCATAGCTGGCGGTGACGCCGCCGGTGGTCGGGTCGGTCAGCACGACAATATAGGGCAGTCCCGCGTCGCGCAGCATCTGGATGGCGACGGTGGTGCGCGGCATCTGCATCAGGCTGAGAATGCCTTCCTGCATGCGCGCGCCGCCAGCGGCGGTGAAGATGATATAAGGGCATTTGGCCTTCAGCGCTTCCTGTGCGGCGGCGATGAAGGCTTCGCCCACCGCCATACCCATCGAGCCGCCCATGAAGGCGAAATCCTGCACGCTGACGACGGCGGTGTGGCCATCGATCTTGCCGCGCGCGCTGATCATCGCGTCCTGCTCGCCGGTGGCGGCGCGGGCGGCCTTGATACGATCGGGATATTTCTTGCTGTCCTTGAATTTCAGCGGATCGTCAACGACGCGCGGCATCGGCAGCACGGTGAGGCTGTCGGCATCGAAAATAGCGGCAAAGCGTTCCGCCGGGCCGATGCGGCCGTGAAAATCGCATTTCGGGCAGACCGACTGGTTTTCCTCATATTCCTTGAGGAAGATCATCGTGTTGCAGCCCTTGCACTTGTGCCACAGCGTTTCCGCCGTCTCGCGCTTGGCGATGAAGGGAATGGCGTTGCGGACGCGGGTGACCCAGTTCATGGTTTAGCCTCTTGCTGCTTTGATTGCATTTGCCAAGCCTGCCACATAATCACGCACCGGGCCAGCGGCATCAGCGCCATGTTTGGCGATGATTTCGACAATGGCAGAGCCGACCACAACGCCATCGGCGACCCTGGCGATTGCCGCCGCCTGTTCGGGCGTGCGCACGCCGAAACCGACCGCGACGGGGATGCCGGTTGCGGCCTTGAGGCGCGCGACAGCTTCCTCGATGCTTGCCTGTGCGGCCTGTTGCTTGCCCGTAATCCCGGCAACCGAAACATAATAGAGGAACCCGCTGGAGCCATCGAGCACGGTAGGCAGGCGCGCCGCATCGGTGGTGGGGGTGGCGAGGCGGATCAGGTCCACACCCGCATTGCGCAGGGCAGGGCCGAGTTCTGCATCCTCCTCGGGCGGGATATCGACGCAGATGACGCCATCGACCCCGGCTTTGACGCATTCGGCGGCGAACCATTCGCTTCCCCGGATCGTCATCGGATTGGCATAGCCCATCAGCACCAGCGGCACTTGGCGGTGCCGTGCGCGGAAGGCGGCCGCGATGGCGAATATGTCCGCCGTCGTCGTGCCCGCCTCAAGGCTGCGGATATTCGCCTTCTGGATCGCGGGGCCGTCGGCCATCGGATCGGTGAAGGGCATGCCGAGTTCGATCACATCCGCGCCGCCCGCAACGAGGGCGTCGAGATTGGCGGCGGTATCGCCGTCGCCTGCGGTGATGAAGGTGACGAGGGCTGCGCGGTCAGCAGGGAAGGCGGAGGAAAGGCGGGTCATTTCTTCGACTTTCGCTGCCGAACAAACGCACCAACTAAAGCCGCCGCCGATAGGAGAAGCCAAGGCAGCAATTTACCTGAAAGGGGGAACTCGGGCGGATTGTCTGTGATCCCGCTTTTCACAAAAGCGTAAGCAATCACAACGGTGCAAAAAAAGCCCATGAACCGGAAGAACTCGTCGAAAACATGCTTGGTCACATCTTTTCCCCCAAAGCCTCGGCTACGGTAAAAATATCCTTGTCCCCACGCCCCGACAGGTTGACGATGATCACCTTGTCCTTGCCCATTGTCGGCGCGATGCGTTCGGCGGCGGCGATGGCATGGGCACTTTCCAGCGCGGGGATGATGCCTTCGAGGCGGCACAGCTTCTGGAAACTGGCGAGCGCTTCGGCATCGGTGACGGGTTCGTAGCGGACGCGGCCGATCTCGTGCAGCCAGGCATGTTCGGGGCCGATGCCGGGATAGTCGAGGCCTGCCGAGATGCTGTGCGCCTCGGTGATCTGGCCGTCCTCGTCCTGCAGCAAATAGGTCTTGTTGCCGTGGAGGATGCCCGGCTTGCCACCGGCGAGGCTCGCGGCATGTTTCCTGTCCAGCCCTTCACCCGCCGCCTCGACGCCGACGATCTCGACGTTTTCGTCGTCGAGGAAAGGATGGAACAGCCCGATGGCGTTCGATCCGCCGCCCACCGGCGCGATCAGCATGTCGGGCAGGCGGCCCTCCGCCTCCAATATCTGCGCCTTTGCCTCGGTGCCGATCACCGACTGGAAATCGCGCACAAGTTCGGGATAGGGGTGCGGACCCGCCACCGTGCCGATGATGTAGAAAGTGTCGTGGACG
>JADLBY010000112.1 GCA_020847445.1 Sphingomonadaceae bacterium
GACCTCGCGCTCGAAGGATTGCAGGGCCTTTCGGCGATCGAAAGCGGCGATATGCCCGAAGATGGTGACGTCGAACTGGAAATCGGCGAGGAAAGCGCCTAAATCCTTTTGGCAACTATGCTGCCGCGCGCAGCGACAGGGGCGTGGCCCCCGCTCAAGGAGTTTGGAAAATGGGTAGTTTCAGCATCTGGCATTGGCTGGTCGTCGGTATCATCATCCTGCTGCTGTTCGGCAAGGGCCGCTTTTCGGACATGATGGGCGATGTCGCCAAGGGCATAAAGAGCTTCAAGAAGGGCATGGCCGAAGACGATGAGGTGAAACCTGCTCCGCGCATCGATGCCGCTCCCGGTGCGACCGTCGATGTCGAAAAGCAGGCCGACAAAACCAGCTGATTTTCTGATTTCGGGCCAACCCGCATGTTCGATATCGCATCCGGCGAATTGCTTCTGGTCGCGCTGGTCGCCCTTTTGGTGATTGGCCCAAAGGATTTGCCGCGCGTGTTGCGCTATGTCGGACAGTGGGTGGGCAAAGCCAGACGGATGGCATCGCATTTTCGCAGCGGCATTGACGAGATGGTGCGCCAATCCGAACTCGAAGAGCTGGAGCAGAAATGGGCGGCTGAAAATGAGCGCATCATGCGCGAGCATCCGCCGGTGCGCGAATATGACTCGCTGCCGCCGCCCGAGGTCGAGCCGAAGCCTGCCGATATTGCGGACCCCAACGCCGAGGTCCGGCCATGAAGGATATCGATGACAGCAAGATGCCGTTGCTCGATCATCTGATCGAACTGCGCAACCGGCTGCTCTGGTGCGTGCTCGCGCTCGCCATATCCTTTGGCGTCTGCTTTTATTTTGCCGAGCCGATCTATGGCTGGCTCGTCCAGCCGCTCAAGAATGTCGGCCAGGACAAGCTGATCTACACCGACATTTTTGAAGCCTTTTTCGTGCAGGTAAAGGTCGGCCTGTTCGCCGCGCTGATGATCAGCTTTCCGGTGCTGGCGACGCAGATGTGGCGTTTTGTCGCGCCCGGGCTCTACCGTAACGAGAAAAAGGCCTTTCTGCCCTTTCTGATGATGACGCCGGTGCTGTTCGTGCTGGGGGCAAGCCTTGCCTATTTCGGTGCGATGCCGGTGGCGCTCAAATTCCTTTTGGGATTTGAAGGCGACGTCGGCGGCGTGACGCAGGAAGCGCTGCCCGGAGTCGGCAATTATCTGAGCTTTGCCACCACCTTCATTTTCGGCTTTGGCGTCGCGTTCCAGTTGCCGGTGTTGCTGATGCTGCTCGAACGGGCAGGGATAGTGACGCGCGACCAGCTCAAGGGCGGTCGGCGCTATGCCATTGTGGCGTCCTTTGCATTGGCGGCGGTGCTGACCCCGCCCGATGTGGTGTCGCAACTGCTGTTGGCGGTGCCCCTGTGCCTGCTCTACGAACTGGCGCTGGTGGCAATCTGGTTCACACAGCGCCGCCGCGAAAAAGGCGGCGAGGCCGAAGCCGCTGCGGCCGAAACGCCGGAGACAGCCTAGATCGCCCGATCCCCGGCGTCGCCGACAGACTCGATGTCGCGGCCAAGGCCTTTTACGGTGTTGCAGGCCGACAACAGCAATGTGGCGGCGATAAGCGAAGCTGCGATCAGTTTGCGCATGATATGATCCTATCAATTTGGCGTAGAGTCCATATTGGACAGGCCAAGCTGAACGTCCGATGAGTCAAGCCGCAATCAGAAGCTCAGCCGTGCCGTCAGGCGGAAGTCGCGTCCGGCCAATGGCACATAATCCTTGGTGAAGGAAGCGGCGCGGCGTCCGGTTGCGTCGAAGAGATTGTTGGCCGATGCGATCAGGGAGATATTGCGATCGCGCCCGAACGGTCGCCAGCTCGCCGAGGCATTGACCAGCGTGAAGCCTGCGGTTTCGCTTTCAAAGGCAGCATTGTGCCGCTGGCTGTCGGCCCATTCGACTTCGCCGCGCAGGTCAAGATCGCCGCTTTGCAGTTCCAGACCGCCCAGCAGGCGTAGGGGCGGTATCCGCGGCACAGGCCCGCCACCGTTGGAAATCGACGCGCGGGTATAATCGGCAACGCCATCGACGACGACATCGAACCCGCTCAAATGGCCGAGGCGCGCAGACATGTCGGCTTCAAAGCCCCGGAAATGGGCGTTGTTCTGGAAATACTGGAAAACGGGCAAATCATCCTGTTCGACGCCGGTGGCCGCTTCGAAGATGAAGCCGTTGAACCAGTTCGAATAGACGGTCAGGGTCGCGTCGACATTGGTGCTGTCGTACCGTGCATAAATTTCGGCATTCCATGCCTTTTCGCTGCCCAGCGTCGGGTCGCCAATCTCATAGGCCTGGGTTGCGACGTGCGGACCATCCGAGAAAAGCTCCTCGACCGATGGCGCACGCCCGGAGCGTGATGCGTTGATGCCGATTTTCAGGTCGTCGATCAGATAGGCGATCCCGATAGCCGCCGACATATTGTTGAAGCCGCGATCGATACCGCGTCGTTGTGCTTCCTGCGTCACGCGATCATAGCGCAGCGCCGCTTCAAGATGCACGCCGCCAAGATCGAATTCCTGCAGCGTGAAAAGGCCCAGTTGCCGCGTCCGGTTCGGCGGCACAAAGGCTTCGGCACCAACCGCGTCAAAATCGCGCGAGACATATTGCAGGCCGCTCGCACCGCGCCAGCCATTGCGGTTGGCCTGCGCCGCCTCGATCCGGCCTTCAAAGCCCTGGCTCTTGAACACCGTGCCGATCGCGTCGCCTTCGAATTCGGTATGCTGATAATCGGCATAGCCCGCCCGGAAGGTCAGCTTTTCAAGGAAACCGCCGCCGGTTTCGACCTCACCGCGCAGGTCCGCGCGATATTGGCGCAGGCCGATGGTCACGGCCTCCTCGCCACTTTCGGCGAGCGCAACCTGTTGGCCTTCACCGACAATGTCTGCCGGATGGTGGCCGGTGCCCGGGCGCCTCGGAATTCCATAGCTGGTGTCATATAAGCTGACCGAAACGCCCAGATTTCCGCCATCGTCGATAAAGGCGGTGCCAAGACCGGCAGTCCAGGTTTCAACCCCGCTGTTCGGGACGCGGCCTTTATGACTGGCGGCGTCACGCAGTGCGGCGGCTTCGTCGCCATTGCCTTCAAGCTGTTCGGCGTCGGCGAGTTCCAGAACCTCGGTGCGCAAGTCGGGTGAAAGTTGAAATCCACCAATGCGGAGGTCACTGCTCTTGCGATAGCTGCCGTCGGCATGGACGACGAAGCGTTGAGCCACCGGCACATCGACCGAGGCCCCGCCGGACCATTCGTCCGCAGCGCTGCCATAGCCCGCCAGCGCGTCGACATGGGCGAACTCTTCCGGAACCGCACGTGGAATACGTTTGTCGATGGCGTTCACCGCGCCGCCCACGGCCTGTCCGCCGAACAGCAAGACTGCCGGGCCGCGCAACACCTCTATCCGTTCGGTGGTCAGCGATTCGATGGTGACGGCATGGTCGGCGGATGTATTTGAAGCATCGATATTGCCGATGCCGTCGGTCAGAACCGCAACCCGGTTGCCCTGAAATCCCCGCAGGACGGGGCGGGACGAACCCGGGGTGAAACTGGTTGCCGAAACACCGGGCAAGGAGAGCAACGTATCGCCGATCTGCCCGCGCGACTGCTGTGCCAGATCTTTCCCCGACAGCGCCGACGTGCCTGCCAGCAGGTCGAGCCGCTCGAAATAGGGGGCGGTGACGACGATTTCGCCGGTGCGATGAAAATCGTCGTCATTGGCATCTGCATCCTGTTGATCCTGCGCCTGCGAAGGCGAGGCCAGCAGCATGCACGCCAGAATCGAGGCAGCCGCGCTTTGGCGGAGAAGCGTTTTCATAATTGTCCTGTTCAGCTTGGTTCGCCGGGACTGCTAGATGAAATGATATAGTATAACAATGCTCTTGTGCTACCGTTCGACCAATCGCCGTCATGGCGCGACGAATGGCAGCGTTCCAGGCAAAGCCCAGCTTTTGCTGTCACAAGTCGCCATCGCTTGCGTCTTGTTGCAAGCGAAACTACCTGTGGTGGCATGAAAACGACGCCAACGACGCTGGACCTGATCGGCAATACGCCACTTGTCCTGCTCAAAAAGCCCAGCGAAGCGACGGGCTGCGAGATTTACGGCAAGTGCGAATTTGCCAATCCGGGTGCCTCGGTGAAGGACCGTGCCGCGCTGTATATCGTCCGCGATGCGGAGGCGCAGGGCATATTGCAACCGGGCGGCACGATTGTCGAAGGCACCGCCGGCACTACCGGTATCGGGCTTGCGCTGGTCGGCAATGCGCTGGGCTACAAGACGATCATCGTCATGCCCGAAACGCAGAGTCAGGAAAAGAAGGACACCTTGCGCGCATTGGGGGCGCAACTGGTGCTGGTGCCGGCCGCGCCTTTTTCAAATCCGGGGCATTTCGTGCACACCTCGCGCCGCATTGCCGAAGAAACCGACAATGCCATCTGGGCCAACCAGTTTGACAATATCGCCAACCGGCGCGCCCATATCGAAACCACGGCCGAAGAAATCTGGGAGCAGATGGATGGACGGATTGACGGCTTCACCTGCGCTGCGGGCACCGGGGGGACGATCGCCGGTGTCGGGCTTGGCCTCAAGGCAAAGAACGAACATGTCACTATTGCCCTCAGCGATCCGCATGGCGCGGCGCTCTACAACTATTATGCCCATGGTGAATTGCGCGCCGAAGGCAATTCGGTTGCCGAGGGCATAGGGCAGGGACGCATCACCGCCAATCTCGACGGCGCGCCGATCGACACCCAGTTCCGCATTTCCGACGAGGACGGGCTGATCTGGGTCCGCCGTCTGCTCGCCGAAGAGGGGCTGTGCCTGGGCCTGTCGTCCGGTATCAATGTGGCCGGGGCAATCGAGCTGGCCCGGCAATTGGGGCCAGGGCACCGGATCGCGACCATTCTGTGCGACACCGGCTTCCGCTATCTGTCGACGCTCTACAATCCCGAGTGGATGCAGGCCAAGGGATTGCCGCCGATGCCGTGGCAACTGGACAATTGACGCTGTTCCGGTTTATTCTTGGCGCGAGGAGATAGCATGGCACGACCCAATGAATCGGCAGTGCAGCGAATCCAGGTCGGCGTGCTCGGCCTGTTGGCCGTCCTTCTGTTCGTCTACATCGCCAATATGATACTCGATCGTGTGACGCCGATGGATGCGGCGTCGTCCGATGCCGGAAAGCCTGCTGTTTCCGATGCCACCAAGCCGAAGGATGAGCCCCTGGCCGAGCTTGGCGTTACACCGGTTGTCGAGGAATCGCCCGACGCTGCCGGCAAAGACGGCGAAACGCCGCAGCCCTGAACGAGCCGATGCAGCGAAACGCCAAGCGCCTCTGGCTGGCGGGGCTCCTGTTGCTGCTGGTGGCGGCAGTTCCGGCCTTTTACTGGTACAGTTCCGACCGCACTGCGGGAACCCGTCCGTCCGCGCTCGTCCTGATGTCGAGCATTGACCTGCAATGGGGCGAGGCGGATCTAGGTGCGCTGGCTCGCGGCGAAGGCAATCCCGACCCGCTATTTTCGCGGCTGGCTGACGCGCACACAATTATTGCCGTCGACAATGTGGCACAGTTGCAGGCGTCGCGTGCCAGGGTCGCGATGCTTGTCCAGCCGCGCGCATTCACGCCGGAAGAACTGGTCCGGCTGGACAAATGGGTGCGCGCAGGCGGGCGGCTGCTGTTCTTCGCCGATCCGGCGCTGCAATGGCCCAGCGACTTGCCGATCGGCGATCCGGCGCGACCGCTGTTCACATCGATGCATTCGCCGCTCTTTGCGCATTGGGGTCTGGAGCTTGTCCTGCCGATGGAGCCCGGAGCGGTCTCGGCCGAGACAAAGGTCCGGATGGGGCGCTATGCAGTGCGGACATTGTCGGCGGGGCAATGGCAATCGCTCAAAAACGCCGACGGGCAATGCCGGATAGCCGATCAGGCCCTGCTGGCAGAGTGCCGCCCCGGCAAGGGGCAGGTGTTGCTGGTTGCCGATGCAGACCTGTTGCATGCAAGCCTTTGGCATTCGTCGATTCCGGGAACCGACAGTTCGGCCAATATCGACTGGGTTGAACAGCTTCTGGTTCGACTGGCTGCGGGGAGTCGAGTCGTGGGAAAAGATGGGGAAATTCTGGATCGGCCTGGCTAGTCCGGAGCACCCATATGAATTTATGCAGTTAAAACAGATAGATAATAAGAGTTCAAAAAACCTGGTATCGACCGGGAAGATCGAGCAAGGCGGGCCTGTGGAAAACAAAATATGATGTAATATCAATATACTATACAATATTGCCTCGGCAGTCCCATAGAATCCCTCTTTTCACCCACGAATTCCCTTGATATGCAGCCTTCATATCGGGGTGGACTCCAATTTGTTGCGTTCAAGGGAACGTCGACGCGAAGGCGTTGCGCTTTAGCGGATGAGGGATTGCGCCCGAAGGGAAGGGGTAATTCTGGGCTGTGTCCGCATTTGTTGTCTATGCCGGTTCCGGACTGTCGACGATCGATGCCAAGGGGCGCGTCACCATCCCCGCCGAACTGCGCGACACGGTTGCTGAATCGTCGGGCGAAAATGTCGTCTGCATTTCGCGGCACCCCAATCTGCCCTGCCTGATCGGCTATGGCCGCGCCGAACGGCAGAAACTGCGCTCGGACATCGAGGCGCAATGGCAGGCTGCGGTCCAGCGTGGTGGCGAGTTTGATCGCGAAAGCGCAGGCGTCGTCGCTTCGTCCATCTTTGAAACCGCATTCGAGAACAGCGGCCGTTTCGTGCTGCAGCCGATGCTCCGCCATTTCGGCAAGCTGGGGGAGAAGGCCTTCTTCTTCGGAGCGACCACGCATTTCATGCTGTGGAACCCCGATATATTCCTCGATTCCGCCCCGCCGGCCTTCGCCCATGTGCGCGAAGAACTGGAATATTGGCTGGGCGAACATGGGAGGCGCGGCAAATGACGCAGCCTTCCCCCCATATTCCAGTCCTTCTGGATGAAGTAATTCACGCTCTGGCCATCACCCCAGGTTCAGACGTCGTGGATGGCACCTTTGGTGCTGGCGGTTATAGCCGGGCTATCCTGGCTGCGGGTGCGCGCGTTCATGCATTTGATCGCGACCCCGATGCCGCCGCAGCGGGTGCCGACCTTGCAGAGCGGAGTGGCGGTGCCCTGCACTTCCACTCCGCCTGCTTTTCGGAAATGGACAAGCGGCTTGCCGACAGCGACGTTCAGCAGGTCGATGCCGTCGTGCTCGACATTGGCGTCTCGTCGATGCAGATCGACCAGGCCGAGCGCGGTTTTTCTTTCCAGAAGGACGGCCCGCTCGACATGCGGATGAGCCAGTCTGGCGAAAGTGCTGCGGATTTCGTCAATATGGCGGACGAAGCCGAGATCGCCAATGTGATCTATATTTATGGCGAAGAGCCCAAGTCGCGGCGCATCGCGAGGGCAATTGTGGCCGCGCGCCCGATCGATACGACCAGCAAACTGGCCGATGTCGTCCGCAAGGCGCTCGGCCATCGGGTTGGCGCACCCAAGGATCCGGCAACCCGGACCTTTCAGGCGTTGCGCATCCATATCAACCGCGAACTCGACGAACTCACGGCGGGGCTTGAAGCCGCCGAGCGCATCCTGAAGCCGGGTGGACGCCTCGCGGTGGTCAGTTTTCACAGCCTCGAGGATCGGATCGTCAAGCAGTTCCTTCGCGAACGCAGCGGCTCGACCGCATCCGGGTCGCGCCATCTTCCGGCGATGAAAGCCAGCCGGGTCGCAACTTTTGAAAAACCGGCAAAGGCCGTCCGCCCCGGCGCGCGCGAAATAGAGGTCAATCCGCGCGCGCGCTCGTCGACGCTGCGTGCTGCTATTCGCACCGATGCACCCGCATGGTCGCGGCAGGAGAAGGCGGCATGACACTCGCGATGAAGCGCCTGAAGAATATTGGCTGGCTGGCGCTGGTGTTCATGATTGCCGTGCTGCTATATCCATTGTCGCTCAACGTCGCGGCGCTGCACAGCGATCTTTCGCGTATTGATCGCGACATTCTCGACACCAAGCAGGAGATCAATTTCCTGCAGGCCGAAATCCGCACACGCGCCAGCGTGGCGCAACTCGAAGAATGGAACGAGTTGCTCTATGGCTATGAACCGCCGCGCGCCGACCAGTTCATCGACGGCGAACGTGGCCTTGCCAGTCTTGGCGGGTCGGAACCGCTGGTGAAGCCGGTGCTGGTGGCGGTCGATATGCCTGCGGGCGAAATCGGCGGAGGAGGCGCGGCGGCCTCGTCCATCCTTGCAGATGCAGGCGCGGCAATCCGTTCGGTTGCAACCGCCGACGATGCGAAACCCGAAAAGGCTGAAAAGCAGGCTGCCGACAAACCGGCAGAAGGCAAGGCCAAGCCGGTAGAGCCTGCAACCCGCACCGAACGCCTCGCGCGGATGGACGACAAGCTGTTGTCGGACAATCTGATGCGTGAAATCCAGACCAAGTCGGACAGGGAGCGCAAGCGGCAATGACCACCTTCGTCGTCCGGCCCCAAAGCCGCCATGCCATCAACGCGACAAGGGTTCATGCTGCCATCGCCTTCTGGCGGCTGCTCATTCTGGTGGGGCTGTTCGGCATCTTCCTGACGCTTATCGTCGGCCGACTGGCGACGCTGGCAATATTTGAAGGCAGCCGGGCATTCGGCGCGACGCCGGGCGAGTTTATTCCTGCCCGCGGCGATATCGTCGACCGCAACGGTGCGCCGCTCGCACGGACCATCCAGGGCTATGCCATCTGGGTCAAGCCGGCCAATCTGGTCAACGATCCCAAAGAACTTGCCGCAGGTTTGGCCCGCATCTTCCCCGATACGCCCGAATCCGAATTTTACGCGAAGCTGACCGCCAAATCGCCAGGCTACCTTCGCAAGCGCGCCTTGCCCGAAGAGGTGCGCGCGGTGCACGACCTGGGCGAAATCGCCATCGAATTCCCGCGCGAAAGCACGCGGCTGTATCCGCAGCACGAACTGGCGGCCCATGTGCTGGGCTTTGTCAGCCGCGACGGCAAGGGTGCGCTCGGCATGGAACGGGTGATGGACAAGCAGCTGAGCGCCGTCGAAACACGCGGCAAGCCTGTCGAGCTGTCGCTCGATGTGCGCATTCAGGCCGCCCTCGAACTCGAACTTGCCAAGGGTATGGAAACGACCGAGGCCAAGGGCGCCGCTGGCGTCATCCTCGATTCGCACACCGGCGAAGTGCTGGCGATGGCGAGCCTGCCCTCGTTCAATCCCAACCGTCCGGTTTTCGCCAACATCCCCGATCATGGCGAAGTGATTGTCGACGGCCGCTATCCGATCAGCCGCCAGACCAATTTCGTTACCAATCGCGTGTTTGAACTCGGTTCGACCTTCAAGCCGCTCACGGTCGCGGCGGCGCTGGATGCGGGCACCGTGCGCGATTTGTCGCTCCGCTACGATGCCACCGCGCCGCTGGAAATCGGCGGCTTCAAGATTCGCGACAGCCATCCGTCGGGCCGCTGGCTCAATGTGCCGGAAACGCTGATCCATAGCTCGAACATCGTGACCGCCCGGATCGCCGACAATCTGGGGCAGCAACGGATGGAGCAGATGGCCCGCAACCTGGAGTTTGACCGGCGGCCGTCGATCGAACTGGCCGAACGGTCGCGTCCGCTGTGGCCGACCAACTGGGGGCGGCTGACGACGATGACCGTTGGCTATGGCCATGGCATGTCGGTTACGCCGTTGCATCTGGCTTCGGCCTATGGCGCCATGGTGAATGGCGGGATGTGGCATCCGGCGACGCTCAAGAAGTTCAAGCCCGGACAAAAACCGGTCAGCCGCCGTGTGTTCAGCGCCGCGACCAGCGCCCGCATGCGCCAGTTGCTGCGCATGATCGTCGTCGATGGCACCGGCAAGAAGGCTGACGCCCCCGGATATCGCGTCGGCGGCAAGACCGGCTCGGCAGAAAAGCCCAATGCGGGAGGTTATGCACGGAATCTTGTGGTTTCGACCTTCGCGGCGGCTTTCCCGATGGATAATCCTCGTTATATCATTATCGCCATGGTAGACGAACCCAAAGGCACGACCGAAACCTCGTTCCAGCGCACCGCTGGTTTCACTGCCGCGCCGATCGTGAAGCGCACGGTGGAGCGTATCGGTCCGCAACTCGGGATCATTCCCGATACCCATCGCGATGTTGATGTATCCGAACTGATGCCGCTCCTTTGGTCTCCCAAAGGGAGCACCTGATGCGCCTCGACAGTCTGATCGGCGAGCTGGCGGATGACGTCGGCTCGACGCGCGTTACAGGGTTTGCCATCGACAATCGCAAGGTCGCGCCCGGAACCATATTTGGCGCATTTCAGGGCGCGTCTTTCAATGGCGAGGATTTCATTCCGGCGGCGCTGGAAGCAGGCGCCATCGCGGTAGTGGCCCGTCCCGAAGCGCGCGTCGAAGGGGCGGTGCACATCGCCGACGCCAATCCGCGCAAGGCATTTGCCATGATTGCGGCGCGCTTTTTTGCACCTTTTCCAGCGCATGTGGCGGCGGTGACCGGTACCAATGGCAAAACCTCGACCGCCGAAATGACGCGCCAGCTGTGGCGGATGAACGGCTATAGCGCGGCCTCGATCGGGACATTGGGCATAACGACAGCGGACGAACAGGTGCGCACCGGCCTTACCACCCCCGACATTGTCACCTTTCTGTCGAACATGGCCGGGCTGGAGCGCGAGGGGGTAAGCCACGCCATTTTCGAGGCGTCGAGCCACGGTTTGGATCAATATCGCATTGCCGGCGTTCCTGTCTCGGTCGTTGCCTTCACCAATCTCAGCCGCGACCATCTGGACTATCACGGCACGATGGAGGCCTATTTCGAGGCCAAGATGCGGCTGTTCGACGAAGTGGCGACCGATAACGCCACCGCCGTGATCTGGGCGGATGATGAATGGTCGGAAAAGGCCATCGCCCGCGCAAAGCAACGGCCGCTGCGCTTGATTACCGTTGGCACGCAAGGGCAGGGCATCACCCTGATTTCGCGCGAGCCGACGCAGCTTGGCCAGACCCTCGAAATTTCGGTGCAGGGCGAAGTGAGCAAGGTCAAGCTGCCGCTGATCGGAGCCTATCAGGCCGCCAATGCGCTGGTATCGGCGGGCGTTGCCATTGCCAGCGGTTGCGACGCCGAACATGTCATCGCCAATCTGGCGCGGCTGCAGCCTGTCCGCGGCAGGCTGGAACGGGCGGCCATCAGCCGCAGCGGCGCACCCGTCTATGTCGATTATGCGCACACGCCGGACGGGTTGGAGGCGGCCATCGCCGCGCTGCGGCCGCATACGGCGGGAAAGTTGATCCTGATATTCGGTGCGGGCGGCGATCGCGATACCGGCAAGCGCCCCCTGATGGGGCAGATCGCCGCGCGCGACGCCGATAGCGTCATCGTCACCGACGATAATCCGCGCACCGAGGGTCCTGCCGCCATTCGGCGGGCGGTGATGGCCGGTGCGCCGGATGCGCTTGAAATAGGCGATCGTCGCGAGGCTATTGCCGAAGCCATCCGGCAGGCTGCGGCGGACGATATCGTGCTGATTGCGGGAAAAGGCCACGAGCTTGGCCAGACCATTGGCGACAAGGTCTATCCGTTCGATGATGTCGAGGTAGCGCGGGCATGTGCAGCATGAGCCCGCTCTGGACATCGGCTGAAATCGCCGCAGCAACGGATGGCGTGGCAAATGCGCATTTCGAGTGCACCGGCGTGGCCTTTGACTCGCGCGAGATCGGCCCCGGCGACCTGTTTCTTGCGATGAAGGGCGAACAGGCCGACGGCCATCGGTTTGTCGCCCAGGCCTTTGCCAGCGGAGCCGTCGGCGCGGTTGTCAGCGCGCCGGTCGATGGTCCGCATATCCTGGTGCCCGATACCATGCGCGCGCTCGAACGGCTCGGCATATCGGCGCGCCAGCGTGTCGATGCCCGAGTCATTGGTGTTACGGGATCGGCAGGAAAGACCGGCACCAAGGAAGCCTTGTTCGCCGCGCTTGACCGTTTTGCCCCGGGCAAGGCGCATCGTTCGGTCAAAAGCTATAACAACCATGTCGGGGTTCCGCTCAGCCTGTCGCGCATGCCGCGCGACACCGAATTTGGCGTGTTCGAAATGGGCATGAACCATGAGGGCGAGCTATCGGCGCTGACGCAGTTTGTCCGCCCGCATGTCGCGATCATCACCACAATCGCTCCCGCGCATATCGAACATTTCGGCAGCGAAGATCGCATCGCCGATGCCAAGGCAGAGATATTCGAAGGTCTGGAGCCGGGCGGGGTTGCCATCATCCCCGCCGACAGCCCGCATTTTGGGCGGCTGCGCGACGCTGCCGAGAAACATGCCGCAAAAATCGTCAGTTTTGGCTTTTCGGAAAGTGCCGATGTTCGTTGCATCGACCATCTGGCAAGCGGCAATGGCGGCAGCCTGATTACAGCAAGGCTGCCTGGCGCAATGCTGCAATATGAACTGTCGCAACCCGGCGACCATTGGGTGGCCAATTCGCTTGCGGTGCTCGCTGCCGTGCAGGCGGTCGGGGCTGATCTGGCCGTCGCCGGGTTGGCGCTTGCCGATATGGGCGGCCTAAAAGGGCGCGGCGCACGCCACCGTCTGCCCGTGCAGGGCGGTGAGGCGCTGCTGATCGACGAAAGCTACAATGCAAACCCTGCGTCCATGGCCGCGACCCTCAAAGGTCTGGGCGATGCCAATGGCGACAGGCGTATCGCGGTGCTCGGTGCGATGAAGGAATTGGGAGGCCAGTCGGCCAGTTTTCATAGCGCTTTGCGAGCGCCGATCGAGGCCGCCGGGGTCGACCGCCTGCTGCTCGTCGGTGAAGAGATGGCTCCGCTCGCCGAAGCGTTGGCTGGTGATGTTGCCTGGAATGGCAAATTCGCGCATTGCGCCTCGGTTGCCGAAGCGTCGGAGCGGCTTCGCAGCGAAGTGCGCGGCGGTGACGTGATATTGATAAAAGGGTCGAATTCCGTGGGACTGTCTGCGGTGGTCGCGGCTATGCTCGGCGGAGGGGATTGATGTTTTACTGGCTCGCGCAATATTTCGATTTTGCGGGTTTCCTGAACCTGTTCCGCTATCTGACTTTCCGGTCGGGCGCGGCGGTGGGAACGGCATTTCTGATCGGACTGATCATCGGTCCGCGCTTCATCAACATGCTGCGCGTGCGGCAGGGCAAGGGGCAGCCGATCCGTTCGGATGGTCCGCAGACGCACCTTGCCAAGGTCGGCACGCCGACCATGGGCGGGCTGATGATCCTGACGTCGATCGCCATATCGATGCTGCTCTGGATGGATCTGTCAAACAGCTATGTCTGGGCGTGCATCGTGGTGATGCTCGGCTTTGGTTTTGTCGGTTTCATGGACGATTATGACAAGGTGAAGAAGCGCAGCACGGCGGGTGTTTCGGGGAAATTACGGCTGCTGCTGGAGTTTCTGATCGCCGGATTTGCAGTGGCGTTGATCGTCTATCAATCGGGCGGGAAACTCTATTTCCCGTTCATCAACGGACCGGTGGTCGACCTTGGCTATTGGTACATCATCTTCGGGGCGTTTGTGATCGTCGCATTTGGCAACGCCGTGAACCTGACCGACGGGCTCGACGGACTGGCCACCATGCCGGTGATCATCGCATCGCTGGCGTTCATGCTGATCGCCTATCTGGTCGGCAACGCCAAATATGCCGCCTATCTGGGCGTGCCATTCTTTCTCGGTGCGGGCGATCTGGCGATTTTGTGCGGGGCGATCATCGGGGCGGGGCTTGCCTTTCTCTGGTTCAATGCGCCGCCCGCGGCGGTTTTCATGGGTGATACCGGCAGCCTTGCCCTTGGCGGCACGCTGGGTGCCATCGCGGTCGTTGCCCACCATGAATTTGTCCTCGCGATCATCGGCGGTCTGTTCGTCGTCGAGGCGCTGTCGGTCATCATTCAGGTGTTCTGGTTCAAGCGCACCGGGCGGCGCGTGTTCCGCATGGCACCGATCCACCATCATTTCGAACAATTGGGCTGGCCGGAATCGACGGTGGTGATCCGCTTCTGGATCATTTCCTTCGTGCTGGCTCTTGCCGGACTGGCGACGCTCAAGCTCAGATGATCCGGTCAGATGCCTTTCGCGGCAAACGCTATGCGGTGCTCGGTCTTGCAAGGTCGGGCCTGGCAACCGTGCGCAGCCTAGTCGCGAGCGGTGCCGATGTAACCGCGTGGGATGCACGCGACGAGGCACGGGCGCAGGTCGCGGGTGAAGTGACCTTTGCCGACCCGATGGCCATCGAACTGTCCGGCTTTGACGGACTGGTTCTGTCGCCGGGGGTGCCGCTCAATAGCCATCCGATCGCCAACAAGGCACGCGATGCCAATGTGCCGATTATCGGCGACATCGAACTGTTCGCGCTCGCCCGCGCGTCGCTGCCGCCGCACAGGGTGATCGGCATCACCGGCACCAACGGCAAATCGACCACGACCGCGTTGCTGCACCACATGATGCAGACGGCGGGTTTGCCTTCGCTGATGGGCGGCAATATCGGCCTGCCCATCCTCTCGCAACAGCCGCTGCCCGAAGGCGGCGTCTATGTGCTCGAACTGTCGAGCTATCAGATCGACCTGACACACAGCCTCGATTGCGATGTGGCGTTGCTGACCAACATCACGCCGGACCATCTCGACCGATATGACAGTTTCCTCGATTATGCCGCGTCGAAGGAACGGCTGTTTCACATGCAGCATGCCGACAAGCTGTCGGTGATTGCGGTCGATGACGATCCCTGCCGCATGATTGCCAGCCGCATCCATCACCGGCTGCGGCGGGTTTCGGCCAAAGACATCAAGGACCAGTCGCGCTGGCCCTCGCTGCAGGGGCCGCATAATGCCCAGAATGTCGCCTGTGCCATCGCCGCGTGCGAGGCGCTGGGGATCGACGCGGAAACCATAGAGCACGGGCTTGCCACCTATCCCGGCCTTGCGCACCGGATGGAGCGGATCGGTGAAGTAGCGGGCGTGCTCTATGTCAACGACAGCAAGGCAACCAACCCGACCTCTACCGCCCCTGCGCTCGATGCCTATCCGGCGATCCGCTGGCTGCTCGGCGGGCTGGCAAAGGGCGACGATCTGGACGCCTGCCTGCCGCATCTGGGCAATGTCCGCGCGGCCTATGCCTTTGGCGAGGATGGCGGACAACTGGCGGCGATATTGCGCGGCAAGGTGGAGGTGTCCGAATATCCGACGTTGCGCGATGCGGCATTGGCCGCTGCCGGCGCCGCCTCAGCTGGTGAGACAGTGTTGCTGTCACCGGCCTGCGCGTCATTCGACGAATTCAGGGATTTCGAGCACCGGGGCGACAGTTTCCGGGAAATCGTGGCTGCATTGCGCGACAGGGGGACATGATGTTGGATATATTGAAGGGTAATGGCAACAGCCTGCCGCCCGGATTTGGCGGCAAGCGCGATCTGTCCAACCGGCTGGGGCGGGGGGATCGATCGCCGCTGAGCATCTGGTTCTGGGAACTTGATCGGGTGCTGCTGTCGCTGTTTCTCGTACTGATCGCCATTGGCCTTATTGCGGTCGCAGCCGGTTCTCCCGCGACCGCACGCCGACTTTCGACCGATACCGAGGCATTGAGCCCGCTTTACTTCTTCTACAAGCAACTCGCCTGGGTCGCGCTCGGCGTGCCTTTCATGTTCATCATTTCGCTATACCCGAGAGAACAGGCAAAGCGGATCGCGATCGGTGGATTTTGCCTCTTTCTGCTGCTGCTGCTGCTCGTGCCGATATTGGGCAAGGAAGTGAACGGATCGCAGCGCTGGTTTGGTCTTGGCCCGGCCAGCTTCCAGCCTTCGGAGTTCCTCAAGCCCTGTTATGCGGTGACGATGGCGTGGATCATCAGCTGGCGGCAACGCGATCCGACGCTGCCCGTCCGGACGATCACCATGGGCTTTACCGGCCTGATTTGCGGCGCGTTGATGTTGCAGCCGGATCTTGGCCAGACCATCCTTTTCTGCGGCATATGGTTCGCGTTGATGATGGTGTCGGGCGTGCAGGCAAAGCTGCTCTGGTCGAGTGTGATCGGCGGGCTTGTCGGCATCGTTGCCGCCTATAATTTCTACCCGGTGGCGCAGCAGCGGATCGATGCGTGGATCTTCGGCACCGACGGCATCACCCATGACAAGCTGGCAATGGCCACCCTGACCGCAGGCGGGCTTGTTGGAACCGGCCCGGGCCTCGGAACCCGCAAATTCGCCCTTCCCGAAGCGCATACCGACTATATCTTCTCGGTCGTGGGGGAAGAATTCGGGCTGCTCGCCTGCATGGTGATCGCGATACTCTTTTTTGCAATTCTCGTCCGTGTCGTGATCCGCATGCTGGACGAACAGGATCAGTTCATCCTGCTCGCGGTGACCGGGCTTGCGGCGCAATTTTGCGGGCAGGCGATGATCAATATTGCCGTCAACCTTGGCATCTTCCCATCCAAAGGCATGACGCTGCCCTTCATCAGCTATGGCGGATCGTCGACGCTGGCGCTGTGTTTGTGCTGCGGATTGATGCTAGCGCTGACCCGACGCAACCCTTTCCTTGACCAGTCCCCCTATATCGGGAATGGGCGGTAGGGTCTTTCCAGACTATATTGAGGCATCATGATCGTTCGTAGGAAGCCAGTGGACAGGAGTGGCGCGAAGCGCGGACTGGTAGTCCGTGCGAGCGTTGCGACGCAGCCAATGGCTTCCTACGAACGACCCCTCCGGGGCGGGCCGATTTTGGCTCATGGCAGCGTTGCTCGTCGGTCACGATGGAATGCCATTGCTCCCTCCTCGCGCCTTGCCCTGAGCCAAAACAGGCTCCGTCATGTGCCTCAATATAGTCTGGAAAGACCCTGGCCATGATTGTCTCGCGCAATTTCGTTCTCGCGGCTGGCGGCACCGGTGGCCATATCATCCCGGCCTATGCGCTGGGTGCCGAATTGATGCGTCGCGGGCATCAGGTGGCCCTGATTACCGACAATCGGGGCTCGAACATTCCCGGCTGCCCCGAGGGCATCGACATGCACATCATGCCTGCCGGGCGTGTTGCAGGCGGCCCGCGCGGCTGGCTGGCGGCGGCGCGCAACATCTGGCGCGGCCGGGCGATGGCACGCGCGCTGTTCGAGGAATTCGATCCGACAGCAGTGGTCGGTTTCGGCGGTTACCCGGCACTCCCCGCGCTGCTCGCGGCTTTTGCCGACAAGGTGCCGACAGTCATCCACGAACAGAATGCGGTGCTGGGGCGGGTAAACCGGCTCGTCGCGGGCAAAGTGGACGCGATTGCCACCGCCTATCCTGATGTGCAGCGGATCAAACCCGGCCATCAAGCCAAGGTCCATCTGGTCGGGAATCCCGTCCGCGCCGAAGTCATCGCGCTCCGCGACGAGCCTTTTCCGCCATTCATTGAAGATGGCGTGTTCCGCGTGCTGGTGACGGGCGGCAGTCAGGGTGCCTCGATCCTGTCCGAAGTGGTGCCCGATGCGCTGGCGCGCCTGCCACTCAATCTGCGCCGCCGTCTGCAGGTCACGCAGCAATGCCGCGCCGAGGATCTTGAAACGGTCCGCAAAACCTATGCCGACCACCAGATACCTGCACAGTTGGCTACCTATCTCGAAGATTTCCCCGAAAGGCTGGGCTGGTCGCATCTGGTGATCGGGCGGGCGGGGGCGTCGACCATCGCCGAACTGACCTGTGCAGGCCGCCCGGCGATCCTTGTTCCCTTGCCATCGGCGATGGACAATCATCAGGCGTATAATGTCAGCGAGATGGTGAAGGCAGGCGGCGCGCGTGCCATCAACCAGTCGGCATTCACGCCGGTGGAACTGGCCAAGCAGATCCAGAAAATGGCACTCATCCCCGAAACATTGCAAAATGCCGCGCGTGCCGCGCAGGGTTGCGGTCGGCCGGATGCGGTGCATGATCTTGCCGATCTTGTCGAATCCTTCGGTCGCGCGCCACTGATGCAGACGCTGACGACCAACGACCAATCGGGCCTTGGCTTTGGCGGTGCCGAACCGGCCCTCGCGCGGAAAGCAACTATATGAAGGGTGTGGGCACCGATATCGGCACGATCCACTTCGTCGGCATCGGCGGTATCGGCATGTCGGGCATTGCAGAGGTGATGCACAATCTGGGCTATTCGGTGCAGGGCAGCGATATTGCCGAGGGCTATGTGATCGAGGGGCTGCGCAAACGCGGCATCAAGGTGATGATCGGCCACGCCGCCGACAATCTGGGCGATGCCGCAGTGGTGGTCACGTCGACCGCGGTAAAGCGCGGCAATCCCGAGGTCGAGGCTGCACTCGAACGCCGCATCCCGCTGGTCCGCCGCGCCGAAATGCTCGCCGAACTGATGCGGCTCAAATATACCGTCGCGGTTGCCGGAACCCATGGCAAGACCACCACGACATCGCTGATTGCCGCGATGCTCGACGCAGGCGGGCTCGACCCGACAGTGATCAACGGCGGCATTATCAACAGCTATGGCTCGAACGCCCGTCTGGGTGACAGCGACTGGATGGTGGTCGAAGCCGACGAAAGCGACGGCAGTTTCCTGCGCCTCGACGGGACGATCGCGGTCGTCACCAATATCGATCCCGAACATCTCGATCATTATGGCGATTTCGACAAGGCCAAGGCCGCCTATATCGAATTCATCGAAAATGTGCCCTTTTATGGCGTCGCGATCCTGTGCCTCGACCATCCCGAGGTGCAGGCGATCATCCCGCGCATCCGCGACCGCCGCATCCTCACTTACGGCTTCTCCGCCCAAGCAGACGTGCGCGCCGATAATGTCCGCCCCGAACTGGGGGGCAATAGTTTCGACGTTGTCATCCGCGCGCGCGACGGCAGCAAGCGCGAGATTGCCGACATCTTCCTTCCCATGTCGGGCAGGCACAATGTGCAGAACGCGCTGGCGGCGAT
Organism: Sphingomonadaceae bacterium; assembly: GCA_020847445.1. Classification (GTDB taxonomy): domain Bacteria; phylum Pseudomonadota; class Alphaproteobacteria; order Sphingomonadales; family Sphingomonadaceae; genus Sphingorhabdus_B. The sequence goes on from JADLBY010000112.1 coordinate 18,987, forward strand.
TGCGGTGGGACTGGAGCGTGGCATGACCGACGCCGAGGTGCAGGCGGGCTTTGCCAAATTTGGCGGGGTCAAGCGGCGCTTCACCAAGGTTGGCGACGTCGATGGCGTGACGATCATCGACGATTATGGCCACCATCCGGTCGAAATCCGCGCAGTGCTGTCGGCCGCGCGCGAAGGGGTAAGGGGTCGTGTTATCGCGGTCTGCCAGCCGCACCGCTATTCGCGGCTCGGCAATCTGATGGAAGATTTCGCGACCGCGTTCAACGATGCCGACACGGTTTATATCACCCCGGTCTATGCGGCGGGCGAGGCCCCGATCGAAGGCGTCAGCAGCGCCGAACTGGTGGGCAAGATCAAGCGCCGTGGCCACCATAACGCGCAGGAAATCGAAAGCGCGGATGCCTTGGCGCGCGAATTGGCCACAACCACCCGCGACGGTGATCTGGTCGTTTGCCTTGGCGCGGGCGACATCACCAAATGGGCAGCCGGGCTTGCCGATGCGATCCGCAAGGCACGCGCATGAATGTCTGCTATGCCTTGCCGCCGGTCAGGGGAAAGCTGACGCATGATGCGCCGCTGGCACCGCTGGTCTGGTTCAAGAGCGGCGGCAGGGCAGAATGGCTGTTCGAGCCAGCCGACACCAAGGATTTGGCCGACTTCCTTTACGCGCTCGATCCGACGGTGCCGGTGATGCCGTTGGGGCTGGGATCGAACCTGATCGTCCGCGATGGCGGCGTTCCGGGCGTTGTTGTCCGGTTGGGGAAACCCTTTGCCAAAGTGTCCAGCACCGATGAGGTGACGCTGAATTGTGGTGCCGGGGCGAGCGGGATCCTCGTTTCCTCAACGGCGCGCGACAATGGCATTTCGGGCATGGAGTTTCTGCGTTCGATACCAGGGACCGTCGGCGGCTTTGTGCGGATGAACGGCGGGGCCTATGGCGGCGAGGTGAAGGACATTCTCGTCGATTGCGATGTCGTGCTGCGCAACGGCGAATGCGCCACCCTGCCGCTTGAAGCGCTGCATGACAGCTATCGCCACTCGGAACTGCCGGCAGGCGCGATCGTCGTGGCGGCGCGCTTTCGCGGGAAACCGGGCGAACCTTCTGCGATCCAGGCCGAAATGGACCGGATCTCGGCCAGCCGCGAAGCCTCGCAACCCCTGCGTTCGAAAACCGGGGGGTCGACTTTCAAGAATCCCGATGGTCACAAGGCATGGCAGCTTGTCGATGAGGCCGGGTGCCGGGGCCTGCAGATTGGTGGCGCACAGGTTTCTGAGAAGCACACCAATTTCCTCATCAACACCGGCGATGCCACCAGCGCCGAGATAGAGGAACTGGGTGAAGAAGTCCGCCGCCGCGTAAAGGCTAAGTCGGGCGTCGATCTGCATTGGGAAATACAAAGAGTGGGGATTGCAAAGTGAGCGAGCCGATCCATGTTGCGGTCTTGATGGGCGGCTGGTCCAATGAACGTCCGGTGTCGCTGATGAGTGGCAATGGCGTTGCCGATGCGCTGGAGTCGCAGGGCTACAAGGTCAGCCGCGTCGACATGGACCGCAATGTCGCGCAGGTGCTGGCGGGGTTGCGCCCCGACGTCGTGTTCAACGCGCTCCACGGCGTCCCGGGGGAGGATGGCACGGTGCAGGGCATGCTCGACCTGATGCAGATTCCCTATACCCATAGCGGCATGGTCACTTCGGTGATCGCGATCGACAAGGAACTGACCAAACAGCGGTTGGTACCGCACGGCATTCCGATGCCAAAAGGCACGATTGTGGAGAGCGAGAGCCTCTACACCGCCGATCCGCTGCCACGCCCCTATGTGCTGAAGCCGGTGAACGAAGGCAGCTCGGTCGGCGTCGCGATCGTCAAGGCCGACGGCAATTATGGCAACCCGATTGCGCGCGATGCGGTCGGGCCGTGGCAGGAATTTGATACGCTTCTGGCCGAGCCCTTCATCAAGGGACGCGAACTGACCGTCGCCGTGCTGGGCGAAAAGCCGCTTTGCGTTACCGAACTCAAGCCCAAAAGCGGCTTTTACGATTTCGATGCCAAATATACCGATGGCCTGACCGAACATGTCTGCCCCGCCCAAATCCCGCAGGACATTGCCGATTACATGATCGAACTGGCGCAGCGTGCGCATGAACTGCTGGGCTGCAAAGGCGCATCGCGCACCGATTTCCGCTGGGACGACGAACTGGGCCGCGACGGCGTGTTCGTGCTTGAAACCAATACCCAGCCGGGCATGACACCATTGAGCCTTGTTCCCGAACAGGCGAGGCAAATGGGCATCAGTTACGAACAACTGGTGGACATATTGGTGAAGGAGGCGCTGGCATGAAATCCGCCACGGCGCGCAAAAGCGCTGCCCGACCGCGCAAGGCTGCGCCGCGCAAACGGGTGCGGCAGGCCGGTATCATGGATCGGCTGTTGCGCATCCTGCCTTTCACCGAAGAGGATATCCAGCGCGCATTGACCTGGGGCGTGCTAACCGTGCTGCTGCTCGTTGCGCTGATTGTGGCAAACTGGTTCGGGCTGCCGCAGGCCGCCTATCAGCAATATGCGCAGGTCGCGGCCAAGGCGGGTTTCGAGGTGAAGCGGGTCGAGATTACCGGCATGGACCGGGTCGACCAGCTCAAGGTCTATGACATCGTTCTCGCCGAAAAGGACCGCGCGATGCCACTGGTCGATATCGACAAGATCAGGGCCGATCTGATCGAATATGGCTGGATCAAGGATGTGCGGGTTACGCGCCGTTTGCCCGACACGCTGGTCGTCGACATATTGGAGCGCAAGCCAACCGCCGTCTGGCAACGCAACGGCGTATTTTCGCTTATCGACGATCAGGGCACCGAATTGGAGAAAGTTTCGCGCGCGGAAATTGGCAGCTTGCCTGTCATCAATGGAGAGGGTGCGGACCGGCAGGTGGTGGCGCTGGCAAAGCTGCTGGACAGCGCGCAGTCGCTCAAGGATCAGGTCGTCGGCGCGAGCTGGGTAGGCAACCGCCGATGGGATCTGCGCTTCAAAACCGGCGAAACCCTGTCGCTGCCCGAAGGGGATAATCTGGCGGCGCAGGCATTGGTCAATTTCACGCGCATGGACGGGGTGCATCGCCTGCTGGGGCGCGACATCATCCATTTCGACCTGCGCGACCCCGAACGCGCCTATATGCGCCGTGCAGCAAGGGAAAAGCCGGTGGAAATCAAGCAAAGCGAAAAGCCGTCTGCCGAAGCCGGGAAAGGCGGGGATGCAGCCTGATGGCGGTGCGATACGACAAGATCATTTCGACGCTTGATATCGGCTCTTCAAAGGTTTCCGCGCTGATTGCCGGGGTTGATGAAGGTGGCGCCATCCATGTTCTCGGCACTGGGCAGCGCGAGAGCAAGGGTGTGGTGCGCGGCTGTATCGCCGACATGCAACTGGCCGAACTGTCGGTGCGCCATGCGGTCGAGCAGGCGGAGCGGATCGCCGGCATCAACATCGACCGGGTTTGGCTGGCAATGTCGGCAGGCGGACTGGACAGCCTGCTGTCACCGGTCGAGATCGATCTTGGCGGGGACAAGGTCGAGCAGGCCGATATTGACGATCTGCTGACGGCAGGGCGCGCGAATATCGACACGCGCGGCAAGGTTGTGCTGCATGTCAGCCCGACGCTGTATGCGCTCGATGGCAATGCCGGTGTCGCCAACCCGCTGGGGCTATATGCCGACCGGGTCGGGGTCGAAATCCATGCGGTGCTTGCAGATCCTGCACCGGTCCGCAATCTCGACATGACGGCGCGCGCCTCGCATCTCGGCGTCGACGCCATTGTCGCTTCGCCCGTGGCGGCGGGCCTCGCCTGTCTGAGTGCCGAGGAACGCGAGCTTGGCGTTGCCATGGTCGAAATGGGGGCGGCGGTCACCAATGTTTCGGTATTCATCGGCGGCATGCTCGCCGGGCTGGTCACGCTCAATCAAGGCGGGGCGGATATTACCGACGAGATTGCTTCGGTGTTCGGCATTCGCCGGGCCGAAGCCGAACGGCTGAAATGTTTTCACGGTTCGGCGATCACTTCGCCGCGCGATCATCAGGAAAGCCTCGATGTCGGAACGCCGGGCGATGCGGCGCAGGCCGAACGCCCCAAAATCACGCGGGCGCAGCTGAATTCGATCATATCGCAGCGGATTGACGCGATCGTTGCTGACATAGGCCGGGCACTGAAGGAAATGGGCTTTTCCAACCCCGGCAAGCACCATGTCGTGCTTACCGGCGGTGGTGCCGAACTGAAAGGCCTTGCCGACCATATGCAGGCCGCGCTTGGCCGTATGGTGCGCGTCGGCCGCCCGACCGAGCTGCCCGGTCTGCCCGATGCCCATTCCGGCCCGGCCTTTTCGACCATGGCAGGGCTTGCCCTATATGCGAATTCCAACCCGTCGGACCTCCGTTTGGGGCTGCAAGGCTCTGATAGTGTTGTAAAAACTGCCAATACCGGCGTGATTGCCCGCATCCTGCAAGCTATTCGCGAAAACCTCTAGCCGCGCCAAAGTAACAACCCGCAGCCTGTGGGTAACTTTTACGTGTTTTGCCCTGAATTTTGTGCCACAAGACACAGTTAACGGGGGTTTTTGGCCTTCTTTTTCTTATGCCAGACCGGCCAAGGGAGTGAACAGGAATGAGCATCAACATCGGTCCGCCAATCGTCGATGAACTGAAGCCAAAAATCGCAGTCATCGGTGTCGGCGGGGCAGGGGGCAATGCTATCGCCAACATGATCGGCGCGCGTGTAGAGGGCGTCGATTTCGTCGTGGCCAATACGGACGCGCAGGCGCTCAATGCATCGCCAGCCGAATATCGCATCCAGCTTGGCCCAGATATTACCCAGGGCCTTGGTGCCGGGTCGCGGCCCGAAGTCGGTCGCGCGGCTGCCGAGGAAACGATCGAGCAGATGAAGCAGGCGCTCCAGGGCGCACATATGTGCTTCATCGCGGCTGGCATGGGTGGTGGAACCGGTACGGGCGCAGCACCGGTGATCGCGCGCGCGGCCCGCGAGATGAATATCCTGACGGTGGGCGTTGTTACCAAGCCTTTCCTGTTCGAAGGTTCGCGCCGAATGCGGTCTGCCGAGGCGGGGATCGCGGAACTGCAGCAGCATGTCGACACGCTGATCGTCATTCCGAACCAGAATCTGTTTCTGGTTGCCAACCCGAACACCACTTTCAAGGAAGCATTCCTGCTCGCCGACGAAGTGCTGCAACAGGGCGTTCGCGGAATTACCGACCTGATGGTCATGCCCGGCCTGATCAATCTCGACTTTGCCGACGTGCGGTCGGTGATGCACGAAATGGGCAAAGCCATGATGGGCACGGGTGAAGCCGAAGGCGACGGGCGTGCGCTGGAAGCAGCCGAAAAGGCGATCGCCAATCCGCTGCTCGACGGCGTGTCGATGCAGGGTGCAAAGGGTGTCATCATCTCGATCACCGGCGGCGAAGACATGCGCCTGATGGAAGTCGACGAGGCCGCGAACCATATCCGCGAACTTGTCGATCCCGATGCGAACATCATCTGGGGTTCGGCTTTCAACGAAAATCTGAACGGCAAGATCCGCGTTTCGGTGGTTGCGACCGGTATCGATCAGGATGGTCAGGCCGCTGTGCAGCCTGCGCGATCCTATGCTTTTGACAGCCGTCCCGCGACGCCGCTGGGTGGTTTTGCCACACCGCCGGTCGCCGTGGATGCCGAACCGGAATATCAGCCGGAACCTGAAGAGGCTCTGGAACTGTCCGAGCCGGCAGCGGAAGACGAATATGCGACGGCCGCCGAAGCCGAACAGGGCGCCTCGTTCGACTATGGCGAAGACGCCGTTGCCGAAACGGACGATGTGCTCGATCTTGGCGAGCCGGTCGCGGCGGAATCGACCTTCGATCTCGGCGAAGCGCATTTTGTCGAAGCCGAACAGGCGGAGGAAATCGCCCCGACTGCCCCCCTTTATGGCGAGACGCAGGCCGAATCCATGTCGCCCGCACCGCGGGTGTCGACCGGCGGCGGCACGCTTTTCGAACGGATGTCCAACCTGTCGCGCGGGCTGACCCGTGGAGATGCCGAAGCCGAAGGCGAAGAGGCCGGCGGCGTGAATATTCCGCGCTTCCTCGATCGCCAGGGCAATAGCTGATTAAAACCGCCCCGGATTGTGCTGCTTGTCGACCATGCGGCACAATCCGGCGCGCTTTGCTGTGTATCGATTGCAATTTAGCCTTGCGCATCACATTTGCGAGCCAATGGAACAAGTGAAACGGGTCTCGCTATCTTTTGCGCTGGCGCTGGCCTTGGTCGCGCCTGTTTCGGCACAGGATGCCGATGAAAGCGCATTGGACCAGTTCGACCAGGCCAAGCCGCAAGCCAAACCTGCCTATGACTCACCGGCATCGGTCGAACTGCGCGATGCCGTGCGCCGCATGGCGCTGCGTCCGTCCGATCCTGTCGCCCTGACCGACGCCGGCCACGCCTCGCTGAAGCTCGGTGACGCCGCTGCCGCGCTTAACTTCTTTACCCGGGCCAACAGCATCCAGCCGGGCAATTCGCGGACAATCGCCGGACTTGGATCGGCGATGGTGCGAACCGAAAATCCGTTCGAGGCGCTGCGCTATTTCGACGATGCCGTCCGTCTTGGTGCCTCCGAGCGCTCGATCGCGCTCGATCGCGCATTGGCGTTCGACCTTCTCGGCAATTTTGCCCGCGCCCAGCAGGATTATCAGCTGGCGCGGAGCTATGGCGAGAGCGATGACCTGACCCGTCGCTATGCGATGTCGCTGTCTATGGCGGGCAAGGACAATGAAGCCGATGGCATGCTGGTGCCGCTGTTGCAGCGCAACGACGCGGAAGCATGGCGGGCACGCGCGATGATGCTCGCCGCGCGCGGCAATTTGAAAGAAGCGGTGCAGATAGCGCAGGGCTTTCTGTCGCCCGAAGCGGCGCGGCGGATGGAAGGTTATTTGCGCCAGATGCCGCGGATGACCGATGCGCAACGGGCGGCTGCCATGCATTTCGGGCACTTCCCCGTTGGTCGCATCGGCGAAGACTCTGCCGAGGTACGGCAGATTGCCGCCGCTACCGGAACGACAAAGGTGGCAAGTGCGGCAACCGGGCAAGACAGGCTGATTCCGGCAGGGCAGCCGCTTGGTTCATCCAGCGGGAAGCCGGTGTCGGGCAAGAAAGACGACAAAAAGGCCAGGCCGCGCGAACAGCGCGTGGCGCGCAACGACGCCAATACGGGCATGTCGACGGCGGCGGCGCAACAAAAGGTTGATGCCGTCGCGAAATCGAAGCCGGTTGTGCTGGCATCGACCCAATTGCCGCCCCCCGATACCGCGCGCGCGCCGGTCCGCATCATCCTGCCGGGCAGCACGGCACCAACACCGCCACCCCCGATCGTGTCCGCCCCGGTTCAGACAAGCATTGCCGCAGCGTCGATACCGGCAGAGAGCAGCACGATCGTGCTGCCGAAAAGTGCCATCGACGAGGTGAAGCAGCGTCAGATAACCGCCGCCGCCGTCGGTCCACCCCCGGCACCGGTCGAAAAGCCCGCCGTTACCGTCACCGCGCCCATCCAGACGCCCCCTGCCATTGTCCCGGCTCCCGTCGTCACAAAACAGGCGGAAAATCTGCGCGTCGAACCGGCACCGGTATCAGCCCCGCCTCTGGTTCAGGGCCCGACGCTTGAGGGCGGCAATATTCCGGTCACAAGCGCGCCGCCGACCGAGGTGAGCCCGCCACCCGCCGTACAGGCCCCGGCGCCTGCGCCGGTGAAGCCGGCATCGTTCGATCTCGATGCCGTGGTGCAGTCGATCGAAATCCCTGCAAGCGAACAGAATCGCACCATCGCACCCGTCGATTTGAAAGCGATCCAGAAAGCGCAGGCCAGGGCCGATGCATCGGCCGCAACCGCCGCAAAGGACTCCGCGACGGGCAAAGCGAAGGTTGAGCCCAAAGCGCCACCGCAACCCGCGCGCATCTGGGTGCAGGTTGCAACCGGGGCGGAAGCGGCGCTGGGCGGCGACTATCGCCGTTTTGCGAAAAAATCGCCCGAACTGTTCAAGGGCAAGGAAGGCTGGACTTCGGTCTGGGGCAAATCGAGCCGCCTGCTGGTTGGCCCCTTTGCCGACGCCAAAACCGCGAAGAAATGGGAGAGCGATTTCCGGAAGGATGGCGGCGACGGCTTTGTCTGGAACAGCGAGAATGGAACGGTCGTCAAGAAACTGGGTGCCAAATAGCGGCTGGTTTTGTTGGAGCTGCTGATGCTAAGCGCACGGCCATGCATAGTCGCGCCTCTTTTGCCTGCAATCCTGACAATAGTCGTGGACGGCGCTACCCCGAACCGGGCGGGGAGGCGCGAGGGCCGCGCAACATCTTTCAGCGTGATCGCGACCGGATCATCCATTCGATCGCCTTTCGCCGCCTGCGCTACAAGACGCAGGTCTTCATCGCGCCCGATGGCGATCATTACCGTGTCCGGCTGACCCACAGCCTCGAAGTCGCCCAGATCGGTCGCACCATTGCCCGGGCGCTGGGTCTGGACGAAGATCTGACCGAGGCGCTGTGTCTGGCCCATGACATCGGCCACCCGCCCTTCGGCCATGCCGGGGAAGATGCGCTCGAGGCGGCGATGGCCCCCTTTGGCGGATTCGATCACAACGCACAGACATTGCGCACCTTGTCGAAACTCGAATGCCCCTATCCGCTCTGGCCCGGCCTCAACCTCAGCTGGGAACTGATGGAGGGACTCGCCAAGCATAACGGGCCGGTGCGCGACCCCAATTGGACCTTGCGAGAGATCGACAGCGAATTTCCGTTGGAGCTGGAGCAATTTGCGTCGCTCGAGGCACAAATTGCGGCAATTTCGGATGATATTGCCTATGACAATCACGACATCGACGATGGCATCAGGGCGGGCCTGCTGACGCTTGACCAGTTGCTCGAACTGCCCTTTGTCGAGCAGCGCTGGCGGGTAATCTGCGATCGCTATCCCGGCGCGCGGCAGGAAACCTTGTTGCGCGAACTGATCCGCGAACAGATTGGCGTGATGGTCAATGACGTGATTGAGACAACCCGGGCGCGCATCGCAGAGGCAGGCATCGAAACGGTCGAGGACATCCGTTCGGCAGGGCGCACGATTGGCGGATTTTCCGATGATCTGGCCGCGCGTGAACGCAGCCTCAAAGCCTTCATGTATGCCAATCTCTATCACCATCCGACGCAGATCGATGCGGCCGGGCATGC
>JADLBY010000113.1 GCA_020847445.1 Sphingomonadaceae bacterium
CCGGCGATCCCTTCTCGATCAGCGTGTGGACCGGCGCTTCCACCGGTCCCGAGCTGGACGGCGCTCTGGCCAAGGCCAAGGGCATCGACTTTCGCCTGCCCTACAATTCCGATCCGATTGCCCGCGGACAGATCAACCGCGGCGAAATGAACTATTTCGACATGCACCTTAGCCAGGTCGCGCCGATGGCGTGGCAGGGCTTCCTCGGCCCGCTGGATACCGCGCTGGTCGAAGTAACCGCGATCCTGCCAGACGGTTCGCTTGTCCCCGCCTCGTCAGTGGGCAACAACAAGACCTGGCTGGACCGCGCAGACCAGATCATCCTTGAGGTCAATCGCTGGCAGAACCCGGCGCTCGAGGGAATGCACGACATCTATTATGGAACGGCCCTGCCGCCGCACCGCGTGCCGATCCCGCTGATCAGGCCAGATGACCGGATCGGCCAGCCCACCTTTCGCTGCGATCCTGCCAAGATCGTCGCCATTGTCGAAACCGACACGCCTGATCGCAATCAGGCGTTCAAGGCGCCCGACCAGAGCGCGTTGCTGATCGCCGGGCACCTGCTGGAATTCTTCGCGCATGAAGTGGCGAAGGGGCGGCTTCCGGCCAACCTGCTGCCGCTGCAATCGGGCGTCGGCAACATCGCCAATGCCGTGCTGACCGGCCTGATCGACAGTCCGTTCGAGAACATGACTGCCTATACCGAGGTCTTGCAGGACGGAATGCTCGACCTGCTCACTGCGGGCAAGCTGCGGATGGCATCGTCGACCGCGTTTTCGCTCAGCCCGGAGGCCGCACACGCACTGAATGCCGATATGGACCGCTACCGAGAACGGATCATCCTGCGCCCGCAGGAAATGAGCAATCATCCAGAACTGATCCGGCGGCTCGGCTGCATCGCCATGAACGGCATGATCGAGGCGGATATATACGGCAACGTCAATTCCACCCATGTCATGGGATCGGCGATCCAGAACGGTATCGGCGGTTCGGGCGATTTTGCCCGCAATGCCTATATCTCGATCTTCATGGCGCCTTCGACCGCCAAGGGTGGGGCGATCTCGACGATTGTGCCGCAAGTCAGCCATGTCGATCACATCAATCAGGATGTGCAGGTGATCGTGACTGAACGTGGCCTGGCCGATTTGCGCGGGCTTGCGCCAAAGCAGCGTGCCCGGCTCGTTATCGAGAAATGCGTTCACCCTGACTATAGGGCAATGCTCGCCGATTATTACGAGCGGGCACTGCGCGATTCCTATGGTAAGCACTCGCCCGCCTTGCTGGGCGAAGCCCTATCCTGGCACCAACGCTTCATCGCGACTGGCTCCATGCAATTCTTTTCGGGACAGTGAGGTTCCAATAAGCGCATCAATTGAACTGGCGAGGTAGAGCACGGATGTATCGGCGCTTACGCCATCAAGCTTGGAAGATGACCGCCCGTGCCTTTGAAACTAAAACATATTTTTCCGGTGGTCCTTGTGCTGACTGCCGGTTGCAGCGGTCCAGAGGTAAGCAAAACAAGGGAACCTGAGGCTCAATCAGAACTTTCTGAGCTCCCCCCGAGCATTCCAGCTGCGGAATTGCAGGCAGAGGCGCAGGACACACAAGTCCGCGAGTTCTACGAAAAGGCCGACTGGGCGGCCATTTGGTCGCCGCGTGCAGAGCAGGCATTGAGGGCCGCGCTTGGAAAGCGGGCGGACCACGGCCTGGACCGCGTGCATTTTCACCCGGAATTATCGAAGCTATCCGCCCCAGCGCGCGAGATTGCCCTGACCAGTGCTGCCCTGATGTTCGCAGGCGCGCTGGCTCGCGGTGTCGCTGATCCAGCGAAGCTCCACACCATATACACCCATCCTCGCCCTGAGGTAGATCTCGCATCAGGATTGGCCACAGCGGTTCGGGCTGGCCGGGTGGATGCGTGGCTGGATAGCCTCGCGCCGGATACCCCTGAGTATCGCGCTTTGGCGGACACCTACCTGCAGCAGCAAAAGGCAGCGTCCCAGGAGAACGTCGCGCAGATTGCCAGCGGAGACCTGATCCATCCAGGCGACCGGGATCCACGGATCCCCCAGATCGTGACGGCGCTCGTGGAACATCGCTACCTGGCTATGCCGGTGACGACCGAGGCCTCGCCATCGCAGCCCGTAGATGGCACCCTTTACACCGTAGGTATCGTAAGGGCCGTGAAGGCCTTCCAGCACGACTACGACATCAGGGATGACGGTGTCATCGGCGTCGATACGTTATCCATTCTCAATGTGCGGCCTGGCGACCATGCGCGGTCGATTGCGGTGGCGATGGAACGATTGCGCTGGCTCACACGCGAGCCACCGGCGACACGCATCGACGTGAATACTGCGGCGGCTGAACTGAGCTATTTCCGCGATGGCGAACTGGTCGATCAGCGCAACGTCGTCGTCGGCAAGCCGGGCAAGGAAACGCCGCAAATATCCACTTCCATGTTCCGCCTCGTTGCCAATCCCACATGGACGGTGCCGAAATCGATCCAGAGGGGGGAATTGGCTGGAAAAAGTGCAGCCTATTTCCGGCGCAACAACATGAGCTGGCGCAACGGCTGGATCGTTCAAGGGCCCGGGCCCCGCAACTCGCTTGGCCTCGTCAAGTTCGACCTGCAAAACAGCTTGGCAATCTATCTGCACGACACACCCGCAAAATCGCTGTTCGACAATCACCAGCGGCAATTGAGCCATGGCTGCGTCCGCGTCAGTGACGCGTTGGGTTTTGCGCAAATGCTCACC
>JADLBY010000114.1 GCA_020847445.1 Sphingomonadaceae bacterium
CCATTTGAACCGGCGGAAGAAGCCGTTTACCGCCTTGGGATAGACGCCCTTGCGCTTTTCATAGAGCGGGTCATCCACCCCCAACAGGTCTTCAAGGTTGGCCATTGGCCGCCTTAGCCTCCATCATTGTCGGCGCGGCGGGAGTCGCAGCAGCCGGTGTGGCCTCGCCGCCGCCCAGCGAGTGGACATAGGCTGCCAGCATCTTGATAGTAGCCGGATCGAGCTTGTCGTTCCAGCGCGGCATTACGCCCTGGCGACTTTGCTTGATCGTTTGCGTCAGCGTCGCCCTGTCGCCGCCATAGAGCCAGATATTGTCGGACAGGTTCGGCGCCCCGAATTCGCGCAATCCCTTGCCATCGGGACCATGGCACGAAGCACAGTTGGTCGCGAACAGTTCGGCACCCTTTGCATTGGGCTTTGCCTTACCCGACAGCGACTGGACATGACCGACCAGTGCCGCGATTTCGGCGGGCGTCAGAATACCGTCAAAGGCGGGCATGGCAGACTGGCGCGTTTCGGCATGATCCGGATTCCGGATTCCGTTGGTCAGCGTATAGTGGATGGCTGCAATGTCGCCGCCCCACAGCCAATCGTCGTCATTCAGGTTCGGATAGCCCTTGGAGCCCATCGCGCCCGAGCCATGGCACTGCACGCAATGCACCTTGAACGCAGCGGCACCACCGGCAACCGCGCCCTGGTAGAGCCGCTGATCGGCCACCAGTTGCTCCACCGGGATCGCCGCCAGCGCGCTGACCAGCGGCGCGCGCTTGGCATCGGCGGCCTGCATTTCGGCGGCCAGTTCGCCACGGCTGGTCCAGCCCAGCATCCCCTTGGTCGCGCTGTTGACCAGCGGCCATGCGGGATACATGATGACATAGGCCAGCGCCCAGATGATCGTGATGTAGAAGGTCCACAGCCACCAGCGCGGCATGGGGGTGTCGAGTTCCTCGATCCCATCCCATTCATGGCCGACAAAGGCCGTGCCGGTGGGCTGGTCGATACGTTGACTATGGTCCGTGGGCTTTTTAGCCATTGTCGTCATCCCTGAATATCATGTTGGCCGCATCATGGTGCGCGCGGCTTGCCCCTTTGCGAAAAGTCCAGCCGACCAGTCCGGCGAATAGCAGGAAGGTGAACACCAGCCCCCAGCTGTCGGCAAATGCGCGTGCTGTTTCGTAGTTCATTTTGCGGCCTCCGCATTGGGCACCTGCTGCGCGGCCGCCTTTTTGTGATCGACCAGCGTGCCCAGCATCTGCAGATAGGCAACGAGCGCATCCATTTCGGTCACGCGCGACGGATTGCCGTCATAATCGCGGACCTGCACCTTCGGATACCGCTTCTTCAGCCCTTCGCTGTCGGCATTGGGATCGGCCTGTGCGAGCAGATCGGCATTGGCCTCGGCAATCGCTTCCTTGCTGTAGGGCACGCCCACACGGCTCAGCGCAGTGAGATGTTTGGTCATGTCACCGGCATTGAGATCATGTTCGGCGAGGAAGGCATAAGGCGGCATCACCGATTCGGGCACGACCGCGCGCGGATCCTTCAAATGCTCGCGATGCCATTCATCCGAATAGCGTCCGCCGACGCGGGCCAGATCGGGCCCGGTGCGCTTGGAACCCCATTGGAACGGGTGGTCATACATGCTTTCCGCCGCCAGGCTGTACGGGCCGTAACGTTCGACTTCATCGCGGAACGGACGGACCATCTGGCTGTGGCAGACATAGCAGCCTTCACGCATATAGATGTTGCGGCCTGCCTGTTCGAGCGGGGTGTACGGGCGCATCCCGTCCACCTTCTCGATCGTCGAATCGATCCAGAAGAGCGGCGTGATCTGCACCAGACCGCCGATCGCGACAGTCACAAGGGCAAAGAGGCCGAGCAGGGCAACATTGCGCTCCAGCTTGGCATGTTCAATGAGTCTGAAAGCCATTGTTGTCGCTCCTTATTCGGCCGGTACGGCAACCGCCGGGCGGTCCGCTTCAGGATTATAGGGTGTTTCGGTCATCGGCAGTTCTTCGCGCAGCGGGCTGCCCGCAACCGTCTTCCAGATGTTGACCGTCATCACGATGGCACCGGCGAGGTAGAGCAGGCCGCCAAAGGCGCGGATCAGATACATCGGGAACATCGCATCGACCGTTTCGACGAAGGAATAGACGAGATAGCCGTCTGCCCCATATTCGCGCCACATCAGCCCCTGCATGATGCCCGAAACCCACATGGCCGAGGCGTAGAAGACGATCCCCGCACTCGCGAGCCAGAAGTGCCAGTTGACCATGCGCAGCGAATAGAGACGCTTGCGGTTCCACAGGCGCGGCGTGAGATAATAGAGGCAGCCGAATGTCACCATGCCGTTCCAGCCCAGCGCGCCGGAGTGGACGTGGCCGATGGTCCAGTCGGTATAGTGCGACAGGCTGTTCACTGCCTTGATCGACAGCATCGGGCCTTCAAAGGTCGACATGCCGTAAAAGGCCAGGCTCATCACGAACATGCGGGTGATCGGATCGGTACGGATCTTGTCCCACGCGCCGTTCAGCGTCATCAGGCCGTTGATCATGCCGCCCCAGCTGGGCATCCACAACATGATCGAGAA
>JADLBY010000115.1 GCA_020847445.1 Sphingomonadaceae bacterium
ATCCGCACAGCACTGTCCGTCGTATTCACGGATTGGCCGCCCGGTCCCGACGATCGATAAATGTCGATCCGCAAGTCTTGATCGTTGATCTGCACATCCACGTCTTCTGCTTCTGGCAGCACCGCAACTGTCGCCGCAGACGTATGAATTCGCCCGCCGGATTCGGTCACCGGTACGCGCTGAACACGGTGAACGCCGCTTTCGAACTTCAGGCGCGCGAACACGCCCTGACCGGTGACCGAAGCGACGACTTCCTTGTATCCACCCATTTCAGCCGACGATGCGGAAATCAGTTCGACCTTCCAGCCACGTTCCTCGGCGTATCGCGAATACATGCGAAACAGATCGCCGGCGAAAAGCGCCGCCTCATCTCCACCGGTTCCAGCCCGGACTTCAAGCATGGCCGAGCGCTCATCGGCCGCATCCTTTGGCAAGAGTGACAGCGCGAGTGCACGTTCCGCCTCGGGCAAGGTGGCCCGAATAGAATCTGCCTCCTCTTGTGCCATTTCGCGCATTTCGGGGTCGGCGAGCATGTCTTCCAGCCCGGCAAGTTCCGCGCGAAGCCGCTGCAACTCCCCTGCCGCTGCTGCCACAGGCTCCACTTCGGCATATTCCTTGGACAGCGCAATGAACCGGTCGGTCGGCAAGTCGCCCGAAGACAGTTGCGCCGACAACTCCTCCCGCTTCGCCAGTAATGCGGCGATCCGTTCTGCCGAGATGGTGGTCATGCGTTGATGCCGCTGAGGAGAAATTTGGCGCCAATGGCTTCCGACACCTGACGGGAAACATGTTTGCGTCCCTCATCGTCCTTGCCGGCATAGCTGAAGTAATATTCCCCCATCGGGTCGCCTGCCTGGCGCACATAAAGAATCGATTGAGCGCCTTCCCTTCGCGCAATCTCCGCCCGACGCTTCGCATTGCCGCGCAACGCCATTTCGGTTGCTACGCCTGCCCGACGCAAGGCCGCAGCAGCGGAGAGGGCTTTTTTCTCAAGACCAGCGTCCGTTGGAATGACTGCAACGACGGGCACGGCGACCGGCTGCGATTCAAGCAACATCCCCAACCGTTCAATCCCCGCAGCCCAGCCGACCGCAGGCGTGTGCGGACCGCCCAAGGCTTCGATCAGTCCATCATAGCGTCCGCCGCCCAGCACGGTCCCCTGCGCACCCAGTCGGTCGGTCACGAACTCGAATGCCGTATGCCGATAATAATCGAGGCCGCGCACCAAGCGCGATGCGCGTGTCCAGGCGACGCCCGCAGCATCGAGCCCCGCAGTCACTGTGTCGAAAAAGTCCCGCGCTTCGTCCGTCAGGAACGTGTCGATGTCGGGTGCGCTATCGGCGGCAGGGCGATCGCGCGGGTCCTTGCTGTCGAGGATGCGCAGGGGATTCTTGTGCAACCTCTCGAGGCTGTCTTCCGAAAGCTCGGCGCGATGCGCTTCGAAGTGCGCGATCAGTTCCGCCCGCCAGGCCTCGCGCGATCCGGCATCGCCCAATGTGTTGAGCTGAAGCGTGACACCCTCGCTGATCCCGAGTTCCTTGAGCAACTGGTCTGCGAAGCAAAGCAGTTCGATGTCCGCCGCCGGCTCGGCTGCCCCGATCACTTCGGCGTCAAGCTGGTGAAACTGGCGAAAGCGCCCCTTTTGCGGACGCTCGTAGCGGAACAGGGGGCCGTGCGTCCCGACCTTCAGCGGCGCATATTGCTGCCACCCCTCGGTCAGATAGGCGCGCGCAATTCCGGCTGTGAACTCGGGCCGCAGGGTGAGCGAATCGCCGCCCCGGTCCTCGAACGTGTACATTTCCTTGGACACCACATCGGTCGTTTCACCGAGCGACCGCGCAAAAACAGCCGTCGCTTCGAAAACGGGCACTTCGATGCGCTTGAAGCCATAGAGCCTGCGGACGCGATCGAACGTCTCCACCACATGATGGAAGCGGTCAGCAGTCTCGCCGAGCATGTCCTGTGTGCCACGTATGGGCCGAGGTGTTTCGATTTTCGCCATTGCGGGCGCTCTCTAGGCGAGCCGAAGCAAAAACGCTACCACCCGGTCATGACTGCTCCCGCCAACCGCAAGATCGGCAACCGGATTGCCCCGGCGCGTTTCATCATCTTTCTGGCTGCATTTGCCCTATTCGGCGCGGCAATCCAGATCGAGCTGGGGCAATGGCACTATGCGGTCATGGGAGGGTTCGATCTGGCAGCGATCCTGTTCTTCGTCCTTCTGGCGCCGACCCTGCGCGATGGGGAAGCAAGCGCAATCCGGCGACATGCCGCTGAGAATGATGCAAACCGGGGCACGCTGTTGGTGATTTCCGCACTCATCGGCGCGGTGCTGCTCATCACGATCGGTGTGGAACTTACGGGTCCGGGCGAACCCATGGCATCCTTGATCATCGTGACGCTCGGGCTCGCCTGGGTCTTCGCCAACATGCTCTATGCCCTGCACTATGCCCACCTTTTCTATGGGCAGGGCAATACGGATGGCGGCTTGAGCTTTCCGGATACAGACACACCCGATTATCTGGACTTCGTCTATTTTGCCTTCACTCTTGGAATGACATTCCAGACGTCGGACATTGCGATCAACAGCCGCACGATTCGCAGGGTCGTGCTGGCCCAAAGCCTGGCCGCTTTCATCTTCAACATCGGGATCCTTGCGTTCACGATCAACACGCTTGGGAGTCGTTAGGCGATAGCCGCAAGAAAAATGGTGGGCGTGGCAAGGATTGAACTTGCGACCCCTGCGATGTCAACACAGTGCTCTACCACTGAGCTACACGCCCACTCTGGAGGAGGCCCCTAGCGACATGCGGCGCTGGCCGCAACCCCGCTCAACTCAGTCCTGACATGCTTCCGACTTCGAACACCCGATCGACTTCAAGGACAAGGTCCTTCAGATGGAAGGGCTTTGACAGAACCTTGGCATTTGGCATGGCCTGACCGGCCCGAAGCGTGACTGCCGAAAAGCCTGTAATGAACATGACGCGCAAGTTTGGATCGATGACGGAAGCCTTCTGGGCCAGTTCGATACCGTCCATTTCGGGCATCACAATATCGGTCAGCAAAAGGTCGAACCGCTCGCCGCTCTGGATCAGCGCGAGCGCAGCAGTTCCGCGATCGACGGCTTCCACGCCATAGCCTGCGCGCGACAGGGCCCGCGCCAGAAAATCGCGCATGGCATCATCGTCATCGGCAAGCAAAACCCGAATCATTCTTTCGCCCTGTTCCCACCGTTCCCGGCAACCGTCTATGAATCACGCATCGCTAGCACAGCAGTCCCTAACAATTCCGCCATTGTGCGGCTCAAAGCGAATGATTACCAGTTCAAAGATGGTAAATCCGCCTTTCGTTCGATTTGGCTGTGCTGATCCCCGTCACCCGCTGCTCATCTCTGTGCCGCACAGCGGGCGTGACTATCCGCCGGGCCTAGCCTTGCTTTCGCGCCTTTCCGTCGCACAATTGAGGCCGCTGGAGGACAGGTTTGCCGATCTTCTGATCGAAGATGCAGTCAGTGCCGGACACGCAGCTTTAGTTGCGCGCATGCCGCGCGCCTGGGTCGATCTCAATCGCAGCGAACGGGAGTTCGATCCAGGCCTGGTTTCCGTCGAAGACGGGGTTGTGCCGCTTGCTACTGCTAAAGTTCGCGGGGGCTTGGGAGTCGTCCCGCGCAGGGTGCTTCGCGGGGGTGACATCTGGCGTGGCAGGCTCAGCGCTGATGCCTTCGAGGCGCGCTTGGTCGGGGCCCATCGCCCCTGGCATAATGAGATCGCCGAGATGCTCGGGGCGATGCGCAAAAATTTCGGTGTGGCTGTCCTTTTGGACGTCCATTCGATGCCGCCGCTTTCATCGCCCCCAGGCGGCGCCCCTGCATCACAGGTCGTTGTCGGTGATCTCTTCGGGCGATCGGCCCGTGGTCAATATAGCCGCTCAGCAATGCTGGTGGCGGAACGGCATGGCTTTGTAGCGCGATTGAATACCCCCTATGCTGGCGGGCATATTCTTGAGCGGCACAGCCAGCCTGCACGTGGCATTCATGCAATTCAGGTCGAGATTGACAGGAGCCTCTATCTTGATGCGGCACTTGACCAGCCTGGCAACGGGCTTGGCCGGGTCCGCGCCTTTTTCGCCGATCTTGCCGACACGCTCGTCGAGGAGGCAACAGCTGCGCCGATCGCCGTGGCAGCAGAATAAAAAAAGCCACCCCGTGCATACGCACGGAGTGGCCAAGGTTCAG
>JADLBY010000116.1 GCA_020847445.1 Sphingomonadaceae bacterium
CGGGCGCTTTCATCTGCTCTTTCGAATGCACCTTCTGCGCTGACTGTTCAGACGCGCTGGACGATCGCTGCCCCAATTGTGGCGGGGAACTGGTCGACCGTCCGACAAGGTCCAAAGCGAAACTCGAAAGGTTTCCTGCTAGTCTTGCCCGAAAATTCAAAGGGTGACGGCCCGGATCCTCATCATTGCCGGTTCGGACTCCGGCGGAGGAGCAGGCATTCAGGCCGACATCAAGACGGTCACGATGCTCGGCGGCCATGCGATGACAGCAGTGACTGTGGTAACCGCGCAAAATACGCTTGGCGTTGATGCCATACATGTGATCCCGACGGACTTGGTCATTGCGCAGATCGATGCTGTCGTGCGCGATATCGGTGTCGATGCCGTCAAGATCGGGATGATCGGTTCGGCAAAAACAGCGGACGCCGTCGCGGATTATCTGAAGCGCCTTGCAGTGCCGATTGTGTTCGATCCAGTCTTGATCGCGACAAGCGGTGCAGAACTCGCCGACGCACAAACCATTTCCGCATTTGAGCGGCTGATGGCGATCGCATCGCTCGTAACCCCCAACCTTCCCGAACTTGAAGCACTTGGTGGAACGAAGCCAATCCTTGCCCATGGCTGCCACCTTCTGGTCAAAGGCGGCCACGGCGCAGGCGACGACATTGTAGACCGGCTTATGTCGCCGCGCGGACAAGTGCGCGAATGGCACGGCGAGCGCATTGATACCACCCATACCCATGGGACCGGCTGCACGCTGGCAAGTGCCATCGCCTGCGGTCTGGGTCAGGGCTTGGCGATCGATCTTGCCATAGAGCGCGCCATATCGTTCGTTCGGATCGCCCTGATCGAAGCGCCTGGGTTGGGTGCGGGACATGGCCCGATGGGCCAACAAAATGTTGTCGACTTCCAATGATCGCCGGCGTTGATGAGGCTGGGCGTGGTCCGCTCGCGGGGCCCGTTGTGGCAGCCGCCGTTATCCTCTGCGAAAGCGGGATCGCTGGACTTGACGACAGCAAGAAGCTCTCCGCTCCCCGTCGCGCTGTGCTTGAGGCGAAGATCCTTGAAGCTTGCGTCGTGGGGATCGGTGAGGCTTCGGTCGAGGAGATCGACCGGATCAATATCCTGCAAGCGACACTGCTTGCAATGACGCGCGCCGTCGAAGCGCTGGGCGTCGAGCCAGCCCGGATACTGGTCGACGGCAATCGGCTGCCGCGCTGGCGCTACCGGGCGGAAGCGATAGTTGGTGGCGACGCCATCCATCCGTGCATTTCAGCAGCAAGCATCATCGCCAAGGAGCATCGGGATCGCATCATGGTGGCCGCAGACAGAAGATTTCCGGGCTATGGCTGGTCTAGCAACAAGGGCTATGGCGCCGCCGCGCATCTTGCCGCGTTGCGCGATTTGGGACCTACACCACTTCATCGGCGCTCTTTTGCACCCGTCGCCAAATATTTTTTGCCAGTGAGTCAAACCAGTCACACCACCACAGTTTGAGTCCCGACGCACCAAATCAATCAACATCTCGTGGCGGACTCTTTACGTTCCGCCAAAGGTTAACGAATTCGTTAACCTTGATCGTTAACCCTCTGTCTTGACGCGGGAGTCCGCATGATTGAGGCAGGCCATTCGTGCGTCGAAAGGGGTGTAGAATGGGGGTTTTGGAACGGGTCCGCAAACCGGCAGTGGCCGCAGTCGAACTGCCGCTCAATCGGATTCTGCGCGACGATTGCGTGGCTGCCATGCGCGCGCTTCCCGATGCATGCGTCGATATGGTCTTTGCCGACCCGCCCTACAACCTCCAGCTAGGCGGCGATCTGTTCCGGCCGGAAGGTGGTCGTGTCGATGCCGTCGACAACGATTGGGACAAGTTCGATAGCAATGCCGTTTATGACGCCTTTTCCCATGCCTGGTTGGCTGAGGCCCGTCGCATTCTGAAGCCCAACGGCACGCTTTGGGTGATCGGATCCTACCACAACATCTTCCGTGTCGGTTCTGTTTTGCAGGATGAGGGTTTCTGGATCCTCAATGACATCATCTGGCGCAAGGCCAACCCCATGCCCAATTTCAAGGGCACACGCTTCACCAATGCCCATGAAACCCTGATCTGGGCTTCCAAATCTGAAAGCGCGCGCTACACCTTCAATTATCGCGCGATGAAGACGCTCAACGATGAACTGCAGATGCGGTCGGACTGGTCGTTCCCGATCTGCGGCGGGCAGGAGCGGATCAAGAAGAACGGGACCAAGGCCCACCCGACGCAAAAGCCGGAAGCGCTGCTCTATCGCATCCTGCTCGCCTGCACCAAGCCGGGTGACGTCGTGCTCGACCCTTTTTTCGGCACGGGCACGACCGGGGCGGTCGCAAAGAGACTGCAGCGCCACTTCATCGGCATCGAGAGAGAACAGGATTATATCGATGTTGCGGAAGAGCGGATTGCAGCCGCGCTCCCGCTCGACGAGTCTGCCGTCACGACAATGCAATCGCCAACAGCGGCGCCTCGCGTTGCTTTCGGAACATTGATTGAAACCGGCTATCTCCAGCCCGGCGCAAAATTATGGGATGCCAGACGCCGCTGGAGTGCCACGGTCCGTGCCGATGGTTCACTGGCAATGGGCACCGAAGCCGGCTCGATCCACAAGCTCGGTGCGACGCTGCAAAAAGCGCCAAGCTGCAACGGCTGGTCCTTCTGGCACTATGAGGCGGAGGACGGGCTGAAGCCGATTGACGCGCTGCGGCAAACCTATCTCCTGGCTACCCAGCCCTGAGGGCATTTCCCCGTGGTCGCCCGAGATTGCGTTCATCGGTTCGTCATGTGCGTTCAGTATAGGCTGCTTCCCTTATCCAACCCGAGATAGTGTGTTAGGGGCGCGCATGCTTCTGGTCAGAAAATATATTCGCGCAGCTATTGTAGTTGCTGCCGTGGCGGTGCTGGCATCTTGTGGCGGCGGATCGGCAGCCGGAGGAGGAGGAGGAGGATCAAGTTCTTCGAGCAGCGGCGGTTCGAACCCTCCCGGCAATGTGACATCACGCATCTCGATTGACGGAACCCGGGCGGGGCAGACTCTTTCAGGCTGGGAAGTCACGGCTCGGTTTTGGGAACTCGACAAGGCGAACGACCGGTATGACGGATCCTGGCTGGCCAGCCGCGATACAATCATTCAAAGACTTATAGACGATGCGGGTATCACCCGCGTTCGCGTCCAGGTCCGCAGCGGGACCGAGAATCC
>JADLBY010000117.1 GCA_020847445.1 Sphingomonadaceae bacterium
AAACTCCACCATAACGATGAACCCGGTGGCCACCAGCGACGCCGCATTCCGGGGTGGGGCATGCCCCACCCCGGAATACACCATCGCCTACACCGGAAATTACACCACGAGCGCGGACGCTAACGCTATCTGCACCGCGAGAGACAAATGATGTGGCTCAAGAGGCCTCGCCTCACCGGCAAATTTGGCGACAGCTCGATTTCTCTGCTGAGGGAGTCCTTCGCCGAATATGGTGTAAGCATCAATGAGACGGAAGGTGCCAGGAATCTGAAATCCTTGAAGATGGACGACATCGATTTTGTGGAAGCAGTTCAGCTCGTGTCGAAATTTACTGGCGCGAAGATCGATGTGAGAAACGTCGGCCCAAGCACGACGATCGACGAAGTTGTCGCACTGATAGACGTTGCTCGAGTGGGTTCATCATAGGCTTGGCCCACATTCAGGCCCGTTTTCTGGATCGGTGCATTGAAGTGATTGCTTGACCGGCACACCGTACGCAGGAGCCTGCTGGCGTTATGGTGTTGAAGTAGCGCGATAATCGGGCATTTTTGGGCGCTTGTCACTTCCCCGTTACAGTGATTTGCGGGCGGTAGGGTGATGTGCGTGGTGTTCAAGCTGTTGTAATCGCTATCCTTCCTGCTGCCACCAACATTGGCCGATTCCAATATACAGGTCAGGCATGGCTCCCCGAGCTTGGCATGTATTACTACAAGGCGCGGATATACTCGCCGACGCTCGGGCGGTTCCTGCAAACCGTTCCTATCGGCTATGGCGACGGGATGAACTGGTATAACTATGTTGACGGGGAACCGCTATTAGGATTGTCGGCAGGAGAATATGCCGCAGCGTTGAAGGTCTGTTCAAAATGAGTGATGCACGAGAATGGTTGTTGAGTCATGTAACGGATTTTTCGGGAAACAAGCACCCCAGACTAGACCAACGCATTTTTGCGGATCTTGATATAAATGGATCTGACTATGTCGATTTTTTTGACAAAATTGACAAAAAATTTCGCGTCGACACCAAGATTATAACGGAAGATCAAAATGGAAAGGCTGTTGACCCAACTGTTGAGCAGGTCATAACGTTTATTGAACAAGGCAAACGCTGAGCAGCAACTTGCGGGCACAACAAACGACCAGACGACGACTTTGGTCTATAACCCCGCAGGCCAAATCCGACAGCTTAGGCAAGTCGACCGATGACTATGCGTAGAACGGGAATTACGGTGACACGTGCTATAGCCCCTAAATAGGCACGCAGCTTCCACCCGCTCCTACAGTGTCTTTTGCGAAACGATGCAGCCGATTGGCGTGGCGCGAACATTGCATTTTGATCTGAGCGGGCAGCTGACCAATGGCGCCAATGTCACCAGGTTCGATTATCGGGGCAGTGGCTGCTGACCGATGGCGCCGGTACGGTGCGGCGCCGCTATGTTCCCGGCCCCGACGCCGACGAGCTGCTAGTCTGGTACGAAGGCAGCGGGCTGTCCGACAAGCGCTTCCTGACCGCCGACCAACATGGGTCGGTTCCAATTTACAGGGCAAGCTTGCCGCGCTGTGGCGATGTAGGCGTTAGCCCGACCGAATAGCGCTTTCTCGTTTCGGTCAGATTACATCAGCTCCCTGTGTGTCGACGGCATGCTCGAACTCGGCCAGCGACCGATCGCCCTGTCGTTGGAGCATCGGCCGCATAATCTAGCCATCCGGGGCGATTGCCCGGGCGTATTCGGCCAATTTTTCATGGTCCAGAACGGTGATCGTGCCATAGCCGGTGGCGATCCATCCGCGTTCGCGCAATTCCCGCAATGCTTCGTTCACGGTTTTGCGGCTGAAATTGAGCCGCAGCGCCAGGTCCGATGGTCGCAACGAAACCCTGCCCCCAACATTCCTGTCGACCAGCGCCTGCCCGACATGCTGGGTCGCCGTGCGCCGCAGCTTTTCATCGAGTCTTTCCAGCGCCCGATTGAGCGAATGCGCCAGATTTGCCATCATCCAGTTGCGAATATCATCATTATTATCAATAAGATATTGCATCTTTGCAAAGGGAATGCGCGTCAGGCGCACCGTTGTTTCCGCCACCGCATCCAGCGTCCGGAACTTGCCCGTCAGAAACGGAATCTCGCCAAAGGTTCGGAAGCGCCCGCCCGCAGCGATGGTCATTTCCTCGCCATTCTCGTCAATTCGCCGAAACCGCACCTGTCCGGCAAGGATGACGGTAATGGACCGATCCACATCGCCAGCCTGATGGATCAGCTGCCCCGCCGCAAACTTCAGCTCGGTGCCCGCATCGAGCAGCGCGCGCCAGACCGGTGCCGGGATCGCATCGGCAATTTCCGCTTCGGACGTGTCGCCCGGTACTATCGTCATCGCCCACCCCCTTTCACAGAATGTAACCCAGGTTATATTTCAGTTTGGATCCGCATGTAAACCAGCCTCCATTCGCGTGCATCGCTGCCGCATGAGGAGACGTTCGAGATGAAACCTGAAATCATGATGGTATTTGGCATATTTGCCGGCTTTGCCCTGCTGGAGGCCTTGCGTACCGGTTTCCTGCACAAGAAACGGCAGACGCGCTCCGATCTGGTCGTCGAAGTGGTCAGCGCGCTTTGGTCGTTGGGGGTTGTGCAACCGCTGATCGTGGTCAGCGCGGCCTTGCTGCTCGCATGGTCGATCCCCGGCTATCAGGGCGTGCTTGGCGGCGTCGGCTTTCTGGTTGGTTTCGGGCTGTTGCTGATCTTCGACGATTTCACGGTCTATTGGTGGCACAGGCTCGCGCACAGCGTTCCGATGCTCTACAATCTGCACCGCCCGCACCACAATGCTGAATATATGAGTGTGCGTGTCACCTTCCGGAACAACATATTCTATTATGCGATGTAGCCTTCGCTCTGGATGTCCGGCGTCGCGATCTATCTGGGTCTGGGATTTGTCTATCCGCTGTACATCGTGCTGAAGGCAGCAGTGACATTTTCGGCCCATTCGGATGTTCGCTGGGACGCGCCGCTCTATCGGATTCGCTGGCTCAGCCCGATCATGTGGGTGGTTGAACGGGTTATCATTACCCCCGCCGTGCACCATGCCCATCACGGCATGTATGCCGCCGATGGCATCACCCATTACAAGGGCAATTTCGGCAATTTCCTGATGATCTGGGATGTCCTTTTGGGCACGGCGCACATCACCCGCCAGGTTCCGGAGCTTTACGGTGTCGAGAACCTGCCGCCCTCCAACGCCACCGAACAATTGTTCTGGCCGCTCGTCACCGCGCCGTCGGCGGTGCCCGTCAGCAAGGTCGCCTGATCGATGCCTGCGTCAAGCTTGCTGTTGCGTCACCTCGTCGTCGCGATGGGTCTGATTGCCTGCACCGGATGTGCGAGCCAGCCGGAACGCGCGTCGGTGCAGTCGGTCTCCGTCGGCGGTCGGCCAATCGCGTTCGAGACGCATGGCGCGCAGGACCGTGCGACCATCGCCCTGCTCACGCGCTTCCTTGAGGCCTTTGCCCGGATGGACCCGGTGGCGCTGGACGGCGTCGTCACCCCGGATTTTGTCTGGCATCTTCACGTCAAACAGGGCGAATATGGCGGCCGGGCAGTGTCGGGCGCGGCCGGAATCATCACCGTGCTGAACGAGCGCAAAGCGGATTGGCGCGATGTCCGGTACACGGACGTGAAATTCATTATAGACGGAAAGCATGTGTTCCAGACATACCGGGTGACGGGCAGCTCGGTTCGTTCGGGAAATTTCGATGCGAACGGGATCGATGTCTATCTGATCGAGGATGGCCGGATCAAAACCAAGGATAGTTACTGGAAACAATAGGCTGGCGGTTCCGTGCCGGGCTGTGCGGATGCGGCCAAGGTGGCGGGTTGCCCAATGCGACCGGCAGCCACAGCGATTGCTTCGGCTATGGCAATCCCTTCTCATTCGCGGCGGCGGACCAACGCACGCCTTTGGTGCCGCGCCGGTTTTCGGGGCGGATATCCTACCGGTATTGAACGGGTGCGGCGTCCGCATTTGCAGACGACAGGCCGCCGCCCACGCCCAAGGCAATCCGACCGACGGTGTGTGGGCAGGGCAATCTTTTAAGGGGTTTTCAAAAGCTTGAGGCGCGTCAGCGCCGACCGCATTTTTGCGGATAGTGTGGCAGCGGGGCAGAGCCGCACATCATCGACCCACTGGACACCCTGGCTGGGTGAAAATGCGCGCACCGACGCCTGCCCGTTCGGTCGCGCGATCACCTCCAACGGGCCTTCGTTGACGACGGTATATCCGTTCTGCCCCCGGCTGACGCGGGACAATGGCTCGGTTTCGTTGGCGGGCCCCATGGATTGGTTCTGGCCGTAGAAATAGACCGTACCAAAACGTCCGCCGCCATAGACATGTGCAATGAAGGCCTCGCGACATTTCGTATCCGTTTTGACCCAGACCCCTTCGGCGATGGGCAATTTGGGACTCTGCCCGATAGCGGCGGTGGTGATCGATAAACATGCCGCCACGGCAAGCATCGGCGCTGTGCAGTTCGTCATTCCCCGGCTCCCTTTGTGAAGCAGGCATTATGCATCAATCGGGCGCAATGTGAATGGACCATAGCCGGGTCCGGCGTTCGCGGGCGCAGCCTCTTGCCGACAGACAATCTTATGTGGGTGGCTCATATGGGTGGGACAACGCAGCCACTGACATTTGCCCCCGATATTGCCCTGGCTTTTGCAACCAGCGCCGCCCAGCGATGAATGGAAAAATGGTGCCGCTTACGTGACTCGAACACGTGACCCCATCATTACGAATGATGTGCTCTACCGACTGAGCTAAAGCGGCGACGGGCGGGCGCTTACCAGTGTGTGCTTGGGAAGACAAGCCTGCAATCCTCCGGCTTCGTCCTCCGGCTTTTCGGGATGGCTGCCCGTTGGGCCTGTCTGTCGGCCGCCGCCGGGCGTCCCTGCGTGCGGGTTGACTGGATCCCGAATAGGAACATAATAAGAACATATGCGAGTCGGCGCTTTTCCCCTGCCCGCCCTTCCGCGCGAAGGACATATGTTGCCGCCCGGGCTGCGGCGCAGCCTGCGGCGCTGGGCGAGTGGCGTGGCGTCGCTCGATGCGGCGCTGGGGGGCGGGCTGGCTTATGGGCGGGTGCATGAGCTTTATGCGACAGATGGCGGGGATGTGGCCGCGGCGGCGGGCTTTGCCCTGTCGCTTGCCACGGGGATGACGGATATGGGCGATGCGGTTTCCTGGCTGCGTTCGCGTCGGGCGGTGCGGCAGGCGGGCGTGGTCCAGGCCAATGGCTGGGCGGAAATGGGCGGTCGGCCCGAAAACTGCGCCTTCGGGATAATCGCCGATGCGAAGGAGCTGCTCAGGGCGGCGGTCGATGGTCTGCGCAGCGGGGCGCTCGGTGCCGTCATCGTCGAAACCTGCGGGGCGCTGCCCGAGCTTGACCTGACCGCCAGCCGCAGGCTCGCACTCGCCGCCGAAAAATCGGGAACGCCGCTCTTTCTGCTGCGCAGCGGGGCGGAGCCGGTGCCGAGTGCTGCAGAAACGCGCTGGCGGGTGGCGGCGGCGGCCTCGCGCGCGCTTCCCGGCAATGCCCCGGGCGCGCCTGTTTTCGATATCGAATTGCTCCGCCAGCGGTCGGGCCCTTGCGGCCTCAGCTGGCGGCTGGAGTGGAACCGTGACCAATGCATCTTTACCGAGACGGGCGCTGGCGCTCTGGTTTCCGTATCTCGCCGCGGATCGCCTGCGGCAACAGGAGCCGGACCGGTGCGCCACGGCCAGCGCGCCGCCTGACACGCCGCCCGATGCACCGCCCGATGCACCGCTTGTGTTTGTCGCCAGGCAGAAGAATGCGCTGCGACTGGCGGCGGTGGATGCGCGTGCGCAGGGCCAGGGGCTTGCCCCGGGAATGGCGCTTGCCGATGCGCGGGTGCGCGCTCCCGGCCTGATCGCGGTCGAGGCCGATGGGGAAGCGGACCGGCACTGGCTGGAATTGCTGGCGCGGTCCTGCATCCGTTTTTCGCCGCTTGTCATGCCGCACCCGCCCGATGCGATCGCGGTCGATATTGCCGGAGTCGCGCATCTGTTCGGTGGCGAAGCGGCGCTGGCCGATGCGGTGGCCGAACAGATGGAGGCGCGCGGCATGACGGTGCGTGTTGCCTGCGCCGCCACCGCCGGGGCCGCGCTGGCGCTTGCCCGTTATGCCCCGCTGCCGGTGGCGGACGAGGCGAAAGCCATTCGCGCGCTGCCGGTGACCGCGCTGGGGCTGGATGATGAAGCGACGCTGGGGTTGCTGCGCGCCGGCCTCAAAAATGTCGGTGCAGTCGCTGCGCGGCCAAGGGCGGCGCTCGCCATACGCTTCGGGATCGGGGCCGTGCGCGCGCTCGAGGTGCTGCTGGGCGAGGCGCAGAGCCCTGCCATTCCGCTGCCCCATCGGGCCCCCTTGCGTTTCGAACGCCGCTTTGCCGAACCGGTCGCGCATGAACGGGCGGTTGCGGCTGCCTTTGCCGAACTGCTTGAGGCGGCAGGGCGGACGCTGGAGGAACGGGGCCTGGGCGGGCGGCGTTTCCGGTTGCTGCTCGACCGGAGCGATGGCGCGAAGCGACGGCTCGAGATCGAAACCGGCGCGCCGACGCGTGATCCCGCACTGGTGTTGCGGCTGTTCGACGAACGGATCGCCGCGCTCTCCGATCCGCTCGATCCGGGTTTCGGTTATGACCGGCTGCGGCTCCATATCCCGCTGGCCGAGCCACTCGCCGCAAGCCAGCCTGCGCTCGACGGGGCAGAGAAAGCGAAGGGCCGACTCACCGAACTGGTCGACCGGCTGGGCACACGGCTTGGCCCGGGCAGCATCCGGCGGCTGGTGCCGAATGATAGCCATATCCCCGAACAGGCACAGCTCGCGTTGCCCGCCATCGATTGCCGGGCACCGGTGCGCTGGCCCGCCCCGCATGCTGGAGAGCCGCCGCTGCGCCCGCTTTTCCTTTTCGATCCGCCGCAACCGGTCGAGGCGGTTGCCGAGGTTCCGGACGGCCCGCCGCACCGCTTCCGCTGGAAAGGCAAATTGCACGAGGTGCGGCTGTATGAGGGGCCGGAACGGATCGCGACCGAATGGTGGAGAAAAAGGGGCGGTGAGCAGGACGGGCGTGGCGGCCTGACCCGCGACTATTACCGCATCGAGGATGCGCGCGGCCGCCGCTACTGGATTTTCCGCCACGGACTATATGGGGAGAAAACGCAGCCCAAATGGTATCTGCATGGGCTGTTCGCATGAGCACAGGGTTCGCCGAACTGGTTGCCGCAACCAATTACAGCTTTCTGCGCGGGGCATCGCACCCTGCCGATATGGTATGGCGCGCGGCCTTGCTGGGGATGACGGGCATCGGCATTGCCGACCGGAATACGGTGGCCGGGGTGGTGCGCGCGCATGTCGCCTGGCGCGAGGTGCGCGCGCAGATTCCCGGTTTCCGTCTGGTGGTGGGCGCGCGGCTGGTGTTTGCCGATGCCACGCCGGACATCATCGCCTATCCGGCAACCCGCCATGGCTGGGGGCGGTTGACCCGGCTGCTCACGCTCGGCAACCGGCGCGCGGTGAAGGGCGACTGCATCCTTTATTTGGCGGACCTGCTCGAACATGGCGAAGACCTGTTGCTGATAATCCTCCCTGGCACGGGGAGGGGGACCGCGCCACAAAGTGGCGGGGTGGAGGGGCACGTGCAGAATATCCTGCCGCCGAAAGCTCAGCAAAACCGGCCTGCACCCCTCGACCATGCTTCGCATGATCCCCCTCCCCGCGCAGGGGAGGAATTGTTCGGCCACCTCAAGGCCGCTTTCCAGGACCGTCTCTGGCTTGGCGCAACGATGCCGCGCGGCGGGGCCGATGCCCGCAGGCTTGCGGAACGCGCCGCTTTGGGTGCGGCAACCGGCATCCCCCTGATCGCCACCAATGATGCGCTTTATGCGACGCCGGACAATCGCGCGCTCCACGATATCGTCACCTGCATCCGCGAAGGGACGACGATCGAGGCGGCGGGCAGGCGCCTTCTTGCCAATGCCGAACGGCATCTGAAACCGCCCGGAGAGATGGCGCGGCTGTTCCGTCATCACCCGCAAGCGGTCGCGGCGACGCAGGATTTGCTCTCGCGCATCGCCTTCACCCTCGACGATCTCAGATATGAATATCCGCACGAGCCGGTGCCGCCCGGCTGGTGCCCGCAGGACTGGCTCGAGCATATGGTGATGGAGGCCGCCAACCGGCGTTTCCCCGAAGGCCTGCCCGTTATCTGGCGCAAGACGATCGATGAAGAGTTTCGCCTGATCCGTGCCAAGGACTATGCCTGTTACTTCCTCACCGTGCACGATGTGGTGCGCCATGCGCGCAGCCTTGATCCCCCGATCCTCTGCCAGGGGCGGGGGAGTGCGGCCAATTCGGTGGTCTGCTACCTGCTGGGGATCACCCCGGTCGATCCGGTGGCGAACAAGCTGCTCTTCACGCGCTTCCTTTCCGAAGAGCGCAACGAGCCGCCCGATATCGACGTCGATTTCGAACATGAACGGCGCGAGGAGGTGATGCAATATATCTATGCGCGCTATGGCCGCGAACGCGCCGGGATTGCCGCAACGGTGATCCATTACCGCCCGAGGAGCACAATCCGCGAGGTTGGCAAGGCGCTGGGTTTTACCGAGGATGTCACCGCGCGGCTTGCCGGCACCCTCTGGGGCAGCTGGGGCGGCGATGTGCCCGACGCACGCATCAGCGAGGCGGGCTTTGATCCGGCCAATCCGGGAATCGCGCGGCTGGGCCATCTGGTGGGCCAGCTGCTCGAATTTCCCCGGCACCTGTCGCAGCATGTCGGCGGCTTTGTGCTGACCGAGGGGCGGTTGGACGAACTGGTGCCGATCCATAATGCCGCGATGCCCGACCGCACCTTCATCGAATGGGACAAGGACGATATCGACGCGCTCGGGCTGATGAAGGTTGATGTGCTGGCGCTGGGGATGCTGACCTGCATCCGGAAAAGCTTTGATCTGATGCGCGCCAACGGCCTGGGCGATTACAATCTGGCCACCATCCCCACCGATTGCCCCAAGGTCTATGCCATGCTGCAAAAGGGCGACAGCATCGGCACATTCCAGGTCGAAAGCCGGGCGCAGATCAACATGCTGCCGCGGATGAAGCCCAAAACCCTCTATGATCTTGTCATCCAGGTGGCGATCGTCCGGCCCGGGCCGATCCAGGGCGGGATGGTGCATCCCTATCTGCGCCGCCGCAATGGCGAGGAGGCGGTCGACTTTCCCTCGCCCGCGCCGCCGCACAACCCCGATGAACTGCGCGACGTGCTCGAAAAGACGCTGGGGGTGCCGCTGTTCCAGGAACAGGCGATGAAGCTTGCCATCGTCGCGGCAGGCTTCACCCCGGCACAGGCCGATGGCCTCCGGCGGGCGATGGCAACCTTTCGCAATGTCGGCACGATGCACCGTTACGAAGAGATGCTGGTCGATGGCATGGTCGCGCGCGGCTATAGCCGCGACTTTGCCGAACGCTGTTACGGCCAGATCAGGGGATTTGGCGAATATGGCTTTCCCGAAAGCCATGCGCAGGCGTTCGGATGGCTGGCCTATGTGTCGAGCTGGCTCAAATGCCATCATCCGGCGGTGTTCACCTGCGCGCTACTGAACGCGCAGCCCATGGGCTTTTATGCGCCTGCGCAACTGGTGCGCGACGCGCGGGAGCATGGTGTCGCGGTGCATGGGGTCGATATCAATGCGAGCGGATGGGATAATAGGGTGGGGCCCAAACTGGCCCTGCGGCTTGGTTTTCGCCAGATCGACGGTTTCCGGCAGGCATGGGGCAGGGCCATAGAGGAGGCGCGTGCCGCAGGCCGCTTCGGTTCGATCGAGGATCTTGCCCGCCGCGCCACCCTGCCCCCCGCCGCGCTGCGCAAGCTGGCTGATGCCGATGCTTTCGGTTCGCTCGGCAAGGGGCGGCGCGATGCGTTGTGGGAAGCGCGCCGGACCCCGCCCGATCAGCTGCCGCTGTTCGCCTTTGCCGACGCCGCCGAACTGGGCGCGGAACCCGATGCCCGCCTTCCTGCCATGCCGCTGTCGGAGGAGGTGGTCGCCGATTACCAGATGTTGCGGCTCTCGTTGAAGGCGCATCCGATGCAGTTTCTGCGCGATGCCTTCACGCGCGAGGGCGTATCGAGTTGTGCCCGGACCAATGCCGCGCCCGACGGTCGGCGGATGGCCTGTGCAGGCATCGTTCTGGCCCGCCAGCGACCGGGCAAGGGCAATGCCGTTTTCATCACCATCGAGGACGAGACCGGCATCGTCAACGCGCTGCTCTGGGCGCGCGAGATGGAAAAACAGCGGCGCGCGGTGATGGCGTCGCGGCTGATGCGGATCGAGGGCGAGGTGCAGCGCAGCAAGGAAGGCGTCGTCCATCTGATGGCGAGCCGCATCATCGACTGCACCGACCGGCTCGATCATCTGTCGGAGAGTCATCGCGCCGACCCGCAACCGTCCCGAGGAGACGAGGTGGCCCATCCGCAACAGCCCCGCGCGCCCAACCCCCGCGCGCCCAGCCGCAGCGTGGGCCATCCGCGCAATGTGCGGATATTGCCCAGGTCGCGTGATTTTCACTGAACGCGCTGGGTCTCAGGCCCCGGCGGTGTTCAGCATTTCCTTCAGCTCGCGGCGCAGGAATTTGCCGCTGGCATTGCGCGGCAGGGGCTCGTCACGGAACCAGACGAAGCGCGGCAATTTGTGCTTCGCAATATGGTTCGACATTTCCGCGCGCAATGTATCGGCATCAAGTGTTTCGCCGGGCTTCAGGAAGATCGCCGCAGCAACCTCTTCGCCCAGCCGCTCGTCTGGAACACCGAATACGCTGCATTCCGCAACCGCCGGATGGCGATAGATGGCGGCCTCGACCTCGGCACAATAGACATTCTCGCCACCGCGCAGCACCATGTCCTTCTTGCGGTCGACAATGTAGATGAAATCATTCTCGTCCATCCGTGCGATGTCGCCGGTGTGCAGCCAGCCATCGGTGATGGTTTCTGCGGTGGCATCGGGGCGGTTGATATAGCCCTTGATGACGGCAGCGCCGCGGACCCATAATTCGCCCGTTTCGCCTTGCGGCACCGGATTGCCGTCATCATCGACACATTTGGCTTCAAAGGCGGGCATGGCCGGGCCCGCGCTATCGGGGCGGTCGACGAAAAAGTCGCCGCCATTGGATGTGATGATGCCGCAGGTTTCGGTCATGCCATAGCCGGTGGCCGGACGCGCGGTCGACACGGCCTGGTCGATTTTCAGCACCTGGTCGGGCGGCACCTGTGCCCCGCCGCCGGAAAGCGCGAGCAGGCTAGACGTGTCGGTGCTGGCAAAATCGGGGTGGGAGATGAGTTCGCGCGCCATGATCGGCACCCCGCTCATCCCCGTCACCCGTTCGCGCGCGATGATTTTCAGCGCCTCGCCCGCATCCCAGCGGTACATCAGCACCATCGCACCGCCCGCGGCGGTCACGCCATAGGCTGCGCAATTATTCGCGGTCACGTGGAACAGCGGCGTTGTTACCAGCGTTACCGGGATCGGCGGGGTCGCGGGCGGAGCCACGCCGGTTGCCCTTTGGACCGCCAGCGCAGACGAGCTAGCCGCATAGAGCATGTTGAACAGATTGGTGACGCAGCCCCGTTGCGTCAGCTGCGCCCCTTTGGGAAAGCCGGTGGTGCCCGAGGTATAGAAGATGCACGCATCCGAATCGGGATCGACGGCCACGGTCGGCATGTCGCCACCATGCGCGATCACCTCGGCCCAGGGGGTCAGGTCGGCGGGCTGATCGGCGATGCGCACCCCGACAAGCTTCACACTTCCCGCCAGTTCGGGCCGTTCGCGAAAGTTGGCCAATCGTTCGGCATCGAGGAACAGGATGTCGGGGGCCGAATCCCGGATCGCGAACGCCATCTCGTCGGGGGTCCACCATGCATTCATGCCCACTGCGGTAACGCCGCTGGCAACGCAGGCCCAATAGATCAGCATCCATTCAGGATAGTTGCGCATGGCGATAGCCACGCGATCGCCGGGCTGTACACCCTGGGCCGCCATCCAGGCCGCGACGGCGTTCACCTGTGCATGCGCCTCGGCATAGGTCAGCCGTTCGTCCTGATAGATCAGATAGGGACGATCGGCGAAGGCGATTGTCGACAGCCATATCTCGCGCACGCTGGGTGGTGCGTTCTTGTAGGTGCGAATGCGGTTGCCCAGCACATCGGCTTCAACGATCTCGAACATGCCGCCCGGGCCTGTCAGTTCTTCGCGCGCCTGGCGCAACTCTGCGTAGTACATGCCTCTCCCAGCTCTCTCTCACTGTTAATTAGACGATTAAAGCCGAACGAGCCAACTGCAAGCCTCTTGTTGAACGCGGGCATCCGGCAGGGGGCAAAATGCCGCCCTGTTAACTTTCCAATAACCATTTTCGTTCACTGATTTCCCCGAAGGCGATTTTGCATGGAGGAAATGCGAAGTGACGAAGCAACAGGATATTGTCGACGTAGCCATTATCGGTGCCGGGCCTGCCGGTCTGACCGCGGCCTATCTGCTGTCGAAAAAGGGCTATAGCGTTACCGTTATCGAAAAAGACGAGCGCTATGTCGGCGGCATCAGCCGCACCGTCGAGGTCGACGGCTATCGTTTCGATATTGGCGGCCACCGTTTCTTTTCGAAATCGAAGGAAGTGGTCGATCTGTGGAACGAGATCCTGCCGAACGACTTCATCCAGCGTCCGCGCATGAGCCGCATCTATTATGAAGGCAAATTCTACAGCTATCCGCTGCGCGCGTTCGAGGCGCTGTTCAATCTGGGCATCATCCGTTCGACCTTGTGCATGGCGAGCTATGCCAAGGCCAAGCTGCTTCCGAACAACCGGGTGCGCAGCTTTGAAGACTGGACGGTCAACCAGTTCGGCTGGAAACTCTATTCGATCTTTTTCAAGACCTATACCGAGAAGGTGTGGGGCATGCCGTGCGACGAAATGTCGGCCGACTGGGCGGCGCAGCGCATCAAGGGATTGAGCCTCGGTGCGGCGGTGATGGACGGGCTGAAGCGCAGCCTCGGCCTCAACAAGAAGCCCAATGACGGCATGGAAACCAAGACGCTGCTCGAAACCTTCCGCTATCCCCGCCTCGGCCCCGGCATGATGTGGGATGCCGCGCGCGATTTCGTCGTCGCCAAGGGTAACAGCGTGCTGATGGGGCACAGCTTCAAGCAGCTTGCGCAGGATGCCGACGGCAACTGGCGCCTGTCGGCCAGCAAGGCAGATGGCAGCGAAACCGTGATCGAGGCACGCCATGTGATCAGCTCCGCGCCGATGCGCGAGCTTTCGGCGCGCATCCATCCGCTGCCGCAGACCTCGATCCAGGCATCGGATCTCAAATATCGCGACTTTTTGACCGTCGCGCTCATGATCAAGTCGGACGATCTGTTCCCCGACAACTGGATCTATATCCACGACAGCAAGGTGAAGGTCGGCCGCGTGCAGAATTTCCGCAGCTGGTCGCCCGAAATGGTTCCCGATCCGTCGATCGCCTGTGTCGGCCTCGAATATTTCTGCTTCGAAGGCGATGGCCTCTGGTCGTCGAGCGATGCCGATCTGGTCGAACTGGCGAAGAAGGAAATGGCGATCCTCGGCCTGTGCAACCCCGACGATGTGATCGGCGGCGCGGTGGTCCGGCAGGAAAAGGCCTATCCGGTCTATGATGACAGCTATGCCGCCAATGTCGAGGCGATGCGATCGGAGCTTGAAGCCAGATATCCGACGCTGCACATGGTCGGCCGCAACGGCATGCACCGCTACAACAACCAGGATCATGCGATGATGACCGCGATGCTGACCGTCGAGAATATCGAAGCCGGGGCGCGCGTCTACAACATCTGGAACGTCAACGAAGACGCCGAATATCACGAGGCGGGCGACGAAGGCGAGCAGGAAGCGATTGCCGCCAAGGTGCAGGTCAGCGAAGATCGGGCCGCAGCGCTCACCTCAGAGCGTGACGTGCCGTCGCGCATCGAAAAGGCCGCAGACGAAAAGGCTGGCGACGATGGCAAGCGCAAAGCAGCCTGACCGTCGCAAGGCAGACCGCCGCCAGTTGGACGGCGGTCTTGTCATACCCCGTTCGGCCGGTGATGTTTCGGGCTGGGTCCGCTTCTTTCGCCAGCTGACCTATATGCGCTATCTGGTGGTCAGCATCGGCGCGCTGGCGGTCGATCTCGGACTATTCCTGCTGTTGCTGCAAATGGGCATGCTCAGCATGGCCGCCTCGGCCATCGGCTATTCGGCCGGTATCGTCGTCCACTGGTTCCTGTCGAGCCGCAAGGTTTTCGGCGACAGGGTTTCGGACAAGGGCACAAGCGAACGCACGCAGCAAAAGGCGATGTTCGCGATGTCAGCAGTGCTTGGCCTCGGCATGACCACCGCGATTGTCGGCGCGGGCGATGCCCTTGGTTTCGACCCGCGCATCGCCAAGGTTGTTGCCATTGGCGTTTCGTTCCAGTTGACCTACATGCTACGCAATGTGATCATTTTCCGGTCTGCCAAAGCAGGGGCCTGATGCCCGAACTTTCCAAATCCAGTTACACCAGACTGCTGCTCATCATCTGGCTGGTCAGCGCCGCCCTGCTTGTCTTTGCGGGGCGCAGCGCGATCGCGGGCTGGCAGATGGGCGATCCTGACGACCAGTTGCGGCTGGTGCAGATCCGCGACTGGCTGGCGGGGCAAAGCTGGTGGGATGTCACGCAATACCGGATGAATCCGCCCGATGGCGGGCCGATGCACTGGTCGCGGCTGGTGGATGTGCCGATTGCAGGGTTGATCCTTCTGCTCGCGCCGTTCGTCGGGCAGGCGTCGGCAGAGCTGGCGGCGGCAATCGTCATTCCGCTTGTTACCTATGGCATCGTGTTGTGGCTGCTCGCCGCGATTGCCGCCCGGCTTGGCGGACGCTGGGCCGGGGTTGCCGCCGCCGTGGCGCTGTTCGCGATCCTTCCGGCGACGGTCCAGCTTGCCCCGATGCGGATCGACCATCATGGCTGGCAGCTGGTAGCCTTCCTTGCCGCCACACTTGCCTATCTCGACACGGACCGGCCATGGTGGGCGGCGGTCATCATCGGCTGCGCCTGCGCGCTGTGGATGGAAATTTCGATCGAAGGGCTGCCCTTTGCCGTCCTGTTCATCGGCTTGCTCGGCCTGCGCTGGCTGCAGGCCGATCGTGCACGCGCGGCACAACTTCCGCTGGCCAGCGCTGCGCTGGCGGCGGGTACAGGGCTGCTCTATCTGGCTACCGAAGGGCTGTCCGGAACCAATTTCTGCGATTCGCTGTCGCCGGTGCATGTCGTTGCATTGTCGGCCGCTGCGGCAGTCGTCTGCCTGGCGCAGCCGCTGACCCGCGATCTTGAAGCGAGGCGACGGCTGATCGCGCGGCTGGTCGCGGGCGGGCTGGCGGCGGCGGCGGCGCTGACCGCGCTGATGCTGCTTGCGCCGCAATGCAGCGGCGATGCCTTTGCCGGTCTCGACCCTCTGGTCCGCCAATATTGGTACAACCGCACGCCCGAAGGCTTGCCCCTGTGGCAGCACAAGCCCTCTGCCATCGTGCAGGAACTGGCCGGAATGGTCGCGGGCTGCATCGGTCTGGCGGCGCTCTGGCGCCTGCCGTCGGCGCTTCCGGTTGCCGACAGGATCGGGTTGACGCTGCTCTATCTCGGCACATTGCTCGTCGCCGCATCGGTGGCGCGGGCCGCCATCTATCCGCTCTGTCTGGCGGCCGTCCTGACGGCACCGCTGATTGTCCGGCTGTTTGCGGAATCAAATGGTGCGGCAGGCGTCGCGCGCCGGATGGGCCTGCGGATCGCGGCGGTCGCGCTGATCATGCCGGGGGTTGCGGGCACGCATATCGCCCGTGCATTTCCTGACAATAGGACATCACCCGACGCAGCAAGGATCGCGGATGAAGAAGCCTTTGTCGGGCTTGCGCGCCGGTGCCAGTCGGCGGACGCGATCGGGCGGCTCAACAGCATACCCGCCGCGCAACTGATGGCCGGGCTCGATGCCAGCCCCGGCTTGCTGCAATTCACCCACCACAAGGTTGTCGCTACGGGGCATCATCGCAATCAGCTGGCGATGCGCGATGTCATCCGCGGCTATACCCAGTCGCCCGAAATCATGCGTCAGGTGCTTGCCGCACGACATGTCGACTATCTGGTCGCCTGCAAAGGCAGTTTCGAATTGCGCATCTATGCCGAAAACGCACCCGATGGATTCTGGGCGCAGCTCGAATCGGGGCGGCAATTTCCATGGCTGGCGAAGCAGCCCGATATCGGGCCCTATCAGATCTGGCGCGTTGACCGGCGGGCGGTCGAATCATGATCGCGCGGCTTAGATCGCCGACCCTATTGGTCTGGCTGTGCCTTGCACTGTTTCTGGTCTATCTGAGCTGGAGCCATATCGTCACCCGTTCCGGCTGGGATCCGGACGACCAGTTGCGCCTCGTGCAGCTGCGCGATTTTCTGAACGGGCAAAGCTGGTTCGACACCACCCAGTACCGCCTCAACGCGCCCGAAGGCGGGCCGATGCACTGGTCGCGGCTGATCGAGCTTCCACTTGCCTTGCTGGTGCTGCTGTTCCGTCCGCTGTTCGGCCAGCCGGTTGCCGAAATGCT
Organism: Sphingomonadaceae bacterium; assembly: GCA_020847445.1. Taxonomy (GTDB): domain Bacteria; phylum Pseudomonadota; class Alphaproteobacteria; order Sphingomonadales; family Sphingomonadaceae; genus Sphingorhabdus_B. Next base: position 16,700 of record JADLBY010000117.1, read on the forward strand.
GGCGGGAACGCTGGTTCCGCTCGGCTGCTTCGGGCTTGCCGCATTCATGCTCGGCCGCATTGCCACCCATCTTGGCGGCCCGCTAGCAGGCAGCATTGCCGTGGTCATGGCGATGGTTTCGCCCGCGATATCGATGCAGATGCGCCCGATGCGGATCGACCATCATGGCTGGCAGCTGGTTTGCGCCGCGCTGGCGCTCTGGACGCTGTTCTGGCCGAACGCGCGCAAGGCGGGGGTCTGCATGGGGCTGGCGCTCGCGGTCTGGCTGCATATTTCGCTCGAAGGTGCACCCGTGACGGCTGCCTTTTTCGGCCTGCTTGGCTGGCGCTGGGCCGTGACCGGCGACGATGGTGTCCGGCTGGGCCATACCGTCGGCACATTTGCGCTGGCAAGCCTGATGCTCTTTTTCGGGACGCAGCTATCCGGGCTGCGCGCGCCAAATTATTGCGACACGATTTCGCCCGCGCATATATTTGCCATCATCGCGGCCAGCGCGGTCGTCGTGCCATCCGCCGCTGCAACCCGGCTCCCCAAAGGGCTGCGGCTGGCCGCGCTGGGCATTGCCGGTGCCGTCGCTTTGGCTATCCTTTACCAGCAGGCGCCGATGTGCGCGTCCGGCGCGTTTTCGACGATGGACCCGGTGGTGCGCGACTATTGGTATGTGCGGGTCAATGAAGGCATGCCGGTCTGGCATCAGAAATGGGCGGTCGCGCTGTCACTGCTGGGCGTTCCGGTTGCCGGGGCGGCGACGCTGCTGTTTCTCGGCCGGTCGATAGCGCCGGACAAGAAAGCGCAATATGCCGGACTTGCCGTGCTGCTGCTCTATTCGGCGCTGCTGGCGCTGCTGGTGTTCCGGACCATTTCGGTGGCGACACTGATTGCGGTTCCGCTGGTGGCCGTCGGCATCGCCAGCCTCTTCGCCCGCTATCGCGCGGAAAATGCGCCGTCCCGCCGGATAGGTCTGGTGGCGCTGATGATCCTCATGCTGATGCCGGGGGCGTTCATCACCCAGGCGGTGATGCTGTTTTCGACCGGCGCGGCGGCGGAGGCGGCGTCGGACAGGCAACCCTCGGCAATCGCCACCGAGCAATGCGAATCGATCGAATCGGTGTCGGCGCTGGCAAAGCTCGACAAGGCCAATATCGTCGCGCCGTTCGACATCGGGCCGTTGATCCTGCTCACCACGCCGCACAGCGTGATGGCCTCCAGCCACCATCGCAACGAACGGGGCATGCGGGCGCATATCGACATATTCCGGCTGCCGCCCGAACAGTCGCACGCGATCGTCCGGCAGCATCAGGTGACACATATCGTCGCCTGCCCGGACGAGGCGGAAATGGCCGGCTATCGGCGGCGTAATCCCGACGGATTATGGGCGCAGCTGGCCAGCGACAAAACGCCCGACTGGCTGCAACCGCTGCCCGGTTTCGGCGACGGCCTGAAAGTCTGGCGCGTCGTTCGCTGACATTTCTGTAAATTGGCGTTGCGCCTGCTTAACCGTCCGATTAAGCCCCTCGCGCAAGAGGAGGCAGCATGGACGAATTCGACATCATCGTGGTCGGCGGCGGATCGGCGGGCAGCGCGGCTGCGGGGCGGCTGGCCGAAAGCGGCCGGTTCAGTGTCTGCCTGGTCGAAGCCGGCGGCAAGAACAACGATCTGTTCGTGCGCACCCCCGGCCTGTTGGCGCTGATGCCCGAACGCAGCAACTGGGCCTTTGACACCGAACCGATGCCGGGGCTCGGCGGACGTATCGGTTACCAGCCGCGCGGGCGCGGGCTGGGCGGGTCGAGCGCGATCAACGGCATGGTCTATATTCGCGGCAATGCCTGGGATTATGACAATTGGGCGGCGCTGGGCTGCACCGGCTGGGGCTGGGACGATGTCTTGCCGGTTTTCCGCAGACAGGAAGACAATGCCCGCGGTGCCGATGGTTTTCACGGCAAGGGCGGGCCGCTGCATGTCAGCGATCAGATCGCCCCCAGCCCGGTGGGCGAGGCGTTCGTCGAAGCCGCAACCCGGCTGCAACTGCCGCGCAATGACGATTTCAACGGTGCCAGGCAGGAAGGCTTCGGCCTTTATCAGGTCACCCAGCATGAAGGCGAACGCTGGTCGGCGGCGCGCGCCTTCATCGATCCACTGAAGGACAATCCGAAGCTGAGCGTGCGCACCGGCGCGCTGGTCGAAAAAATCATCGTCGAGGAAGGCCGGGCGACCGGTGTGGCCGTGCGCTTCGGCAATAAGCGTGAAGTGCTGCGGGCCAGGGCAGGGGTCATCCTGTCGGCCGGTGCCTTTGGCAGCCCGCAGATCATGATGCTGTCGGGCATCGGCCCCGGCGCGCATCTGCAGGACCATGGTATCGACGCATTGGTCGACAAGGCAGCTGTCGGTGCCGATCTGCAGGATCATTGCGACTATCTGGTCGGCTATGATCTTGACGATGTTTCGCTCTTTGGCGGATCGTTGCGCGGCACCTTCGCCGTTGCCAGGGCCTTTTTCGAACATCGCCTGCGCCGCACCGGGATGCTGACGACGAACTTTGCCGAAAGTGGCGGTTTCGTGACCATTCGTCCCGATGCGCCCGCGCCCGATATCCAGTATCATTTCATTCGCGCGATCATCCAGAATCACGGCCGGGACAAGCTGAAGGAACATGGTTTCTCGCTCCACGCCTGTGTGCTGCGCCCGGAAAGCCGGGGCTGGGTGAAGCTGAAATCACCCGATCCGGCGGCCGCCCCCGCGATCAACCCCAATTTCCTCAGCGACGAGCGCGACCTTCATCTGCTGCGCGATGCGGCGCGGCTGATGTACCGCATCGCCGAAACCCCGCCGCTGTCGGATCTTGGCGCGCGCGACCGGAACCCGGTCGACTATCATGATGATTCCGCGCTTGAGGCCCGCATCCGTGAGGTTTCGGACACGATCTACCACCCGGTCGGCACCTGCCGGATGGGCAATGATGCCGACAGCGTGGTCGATCCCAAATTGAAGGCGCGCGGCATCGAAGGGCTATGGATCGCCGATGCCAGCATCATGCCGCGGCTGGTTTCGGGCAACACCAACGCGCCGTCGATCATGATCGGCGAACGCGCGGCGGATTTTGTGAAGGCTGAGCTGGCGGCTTAAGGCTTTGTAGAATCCGATTCCGGCGCTAAACCGCACGATATGTCGACGACCCCCAAAACGCTCACGCTTCCCGTTTCCACCAGCCGCGCGAACCCGACGCCACAGCCGATGAAGCGGCTGACGGTGCCGCGCATCCGCCAGCGCAAGGGCGGCGAGCCGCTGGTGATGCTGACCGCCTATACGGTGCGCATGGCGCAGTTGATGGACCCGCATTGCGATATGCTGCTGGTCGGCGATTCGCTGGCGCAGGTGATTTACGGGCTGCCGCACACCGTTGCGGTGACGATGGAGATGATGGCGCTGCACGGCGCGGCGGTGGTGCGTGGCAGCTATCATGCGGCGGTCATCGTCGACATGCCCTTTGGCAGCTATGAAGCGTCGCCTGAACAGGCCTTCACCAATGCCTCGCGGCTGCTCAAGGAAACCGGGGCGGCTGGCGTCAAGGTGGAAGGCGGCAAGGTGATCGCGCCGACCATCGAATTCCTCACCGCGCGCGGCATCCCGGTGATGGGGCATGTCGGGCTGACCCCGCAGGCGGTCAACATCCTCGGCGGCTATGGCGTGCGCGGCAAGAGCGCGGCCGAGGCCCGATCGATCGTCGAGGATGCGGAAGCCGTTGCCCGGGCAGGGGCCTTTGCCCTGGTGATCGAGGGCGTGATGGAACCGATCGCCATCGAAATCACCGAAAAGGTTGCTTGTCCGACGATTGGCATCGGTGCCTCGGCGCAGTGCGACGGGCAGGTGCTGGTGGCAGAGGATATGCTCGGCCTGTTCGATCGCACGCCGAAATTCGTGAAGCGGTTCGGCGCGATGCAGCAGCATGTCGAAGAAGCGGTCAAAAAATATGCAGAGGATGTCCGCGCGCGCACCTTCCCGAGCGACGAGCAACTCTACCGTCCCGATTGACCAACCACGCCTTTGCACCGGCCAATCACCCTTGGCACTGGAATCTCCGGCCATCCATGGCTAAGGAGCCGACAAGCATAAATTTCTGGCATGATTACAGGAGTCCATTTTGGCACTGACCCCCACCGACAAGCGCGCCGCCACCGACGAGGCCTTTCTGCGCGAAGTCGACGATGCCGTCCGCGCGGGCGATCTTGAAAATTTCTGGAAACGCTATGGCCGCTGGCTTGTGGCCGCGATTGTCATCGGGCTGGCTGCCTTTGGCGGCTGGATCTATTGGCAGAACCAGCAACTGGCAGCAGCCGAAAAGCAGGGCGAGCAGTTCATCCTTGCGGTCGAAAAGCTGCAGGCCGGAAACCTTCCGGCGGCCAAGGCCGATCTGCTGAAGGCGACCAGCGCAGAACAGCCCGGCTATCGCGCGATGGCGCAAATCCTGCTGGCGAATATCGCCGCTGCCGAAGGCAACACCAAAAAGGCGATTGCCGATTATGCCAAGGTGGCAGCCGATGACAGCCTGCCACAGCCTTTCCGCGATATGGCGCTCGTTCGCCAGACCACGGCCGAATTCGATACGCTCAGCCCGCAGGCGGTGATCGACCGGCTGAAGCCGCTCGCTAAACCGGGCACCGCCTGGTTCGGCAGCGCGGGCGAGATGACCGCAATCGCCTATATGAAAATGGGCAAGGACAATCTGGCTGGCCCCATTTTTGCCCAGATTGCAAAGCAGGAAGACCTGCCCCAGACGTTGCGCGCGCGCGCGCAGCAGATGGCGGGGGCTCTGGGAGTGGATACCGTTCAGCTTGACGTAAAGCCGACCGGCGCATCTGCAGCAGCGGATGCAGGAAAGGACAAATAAGTCTGTGAAGAAACACGCGACCATTTTTGCTTCGCTGGCGGCCATCGCGCTGCTCGGCGGCTGCTCGGCACTGGGCGGCGGCGACAAGAAAGACACGCCGACCATCGGCAAGCGCATCGATATTCTGGGAACCGAGGCGGATACCGTCGCCGACCCCAATCTTGCGGGTATCGCCGTGATCCTGCCCCCCGCTGCCACCAATGCCAACTGGTCGCAACCGGGTGGCAACGCCGCCAAGGCGCCGGGGCATCTGATGCTCGCCGAGGCGCCGCAACGGGTATGGAGCGCGCAGGTTGCAGGCGCGAGCAACCGGATGCGGCTGGCGGCAACGCCGGTGATTCACGAAGGAAAGCTGTATGTGATCGATACCGATGCGGTGGTCAGCGCCTTTGATGCCGCCAATGGGTCGAAATTATGGGCGACCGCGCTCGCAGTCGACAAGGACGGAAAGCCTTCCCGCTTTGGCGGCGGAGTCAGCACCGACGGCACATCCGTATTTGCCACCAACGGCGTGGGCGACGTCGCGGCGCTCGACGCTGGTAACGGCGCGGTCAAATGGACCAAGCGCCCGGCCGGGCCGCTGCGCGGGGCCCCGACCTTGTCGAACGGCAATGCCTATGTGATGACGCAGGACAACCAGATCTATGCCGTGCGGATGAGCGATGGGGAATCGCAATGGAACGAGGCCGGTCCTGTCGGCGCATCGGGCATCTTCGGCGTCGCCGCGCCTGCCGCAGCGCAGGGAACGGTTATCGCGGGCTATTCGACCGGCGAACTGGCGGCCTATCGCTATGAAAACGGCCGCACCGTGTGGAACGACACGCTATCGCGCACGGCCATGTCGACCAGCGTATCGACACTGACCGATATCGATGCCGATCCGGTCATCGATCGCGGCCGCGTCTTTGCGCTCGGCCAGGGCGGGCGCATGGCGGCCTATGAACTGGTTACCGGCCAGCGCATCTGGGAAATCAACATTGCGGGCATTTCCACGCCGGTCGTTTCGGGCGAATGGGTGTTCGTGATGACCAGCGATGCCAAGCTGCTCTGCGTTCAGCGCGCGAGCGGGAAGATCCGCTGGATTTCCAGGCTGCCGCGTTATCGCGACGAGGAAGACAAGAAGGGCGTCATCACCTGGCGCGGGCCGGTACTGGCCAATGGCCGCCTGATCGTGGCCAACAGCGATGGCCAGATCTGGTCGGTATCGTCGGGTGAGGGTTCCGCCAGCCTGCTGGTCGACATCAAGGCACCGGTGTCGGTCGCGCCGGTTGTGGCCAACGACACGCTCTACATCCTCGACGATAGCGGGCGCCTGACGGCGTTCCGTTAATTCGGGTCCACTGCGTGGAAAGCGGCACCGGCCCGCTCCGCCACCCGGCCTCCCGAACAGGCTATTGCAGGGGGAGGCCGGGTGGAGGAGAGGTCTGGTGCCGAAACCTTTTAGAAGGATAAAGTCATGCTGCCGTCGGTAGCCATTATCGGACGTCCGAATGTTGGCAAGTCGACCTTGTTCAACCGCCTTGTCGGCAAGAAGATCGCGCTGGTCGACGATCAGCCGGGGGTGACGCGCGACCGGCGCGAGGGCGATGCCCGGCTGTTCGACCTCAAATTCCGCATCGTCGATACCGCCGGCTATGAAGATGATGACGCCGCAACACTGCCGGGGCGGATGCGGCAGCAGACCGAGGCGGCACTGGCGGGGGCGTCGGCGGCGCTGTTTGTGATCGACGGGCGCGCCGGCGTGACCCCGCTCGACGAGGAAATTGCCCGCTGGCTGCGCGCCAGCGACAAGCCGATCATCCTGGTGATCAACAAGGCCGAGGGCAAGAAAGCCGACGAAACGCTGATGGAGGCCTTTTCGCTGGGCTTTGGCGAAGCGGTGGCGATCAGCGCCGAACATGGCGAGGGCATGGCCGACCTGTTCCAGGCGCTGCTGCCGCATGTCGACGAGGGCGAGGAGGAGCATTTCGACCTCGAAGCCCCCGACGCACCGCTCCAGCTTGCCATTGTCGGTCGCCCCAATGCGGGCAAATCGACGCTGGTCAACCGGCTGCTGGGTGAGAACCGGCTGGTGACCGGCCCCGAAGCCGGGATTACCCGCGACAGTATCGCCGTCGACTGGCTGTGGCACGATCCCAATCCGGCGGACCCCGACCTTGCCGAGCGGCGTATCCGGCTGATCGACACGGCGGGGATGCGCAAACGCGCGCGGGTGCAGGAAAAACTCGAAAAGCTGTCTGTGGCCGACACAAGGCGCGCGATCGATTTTGCCGAGGTCGTGGTGCTGCTGCTCGACGCAACCAAGGGCCTCGAACATCAGGATCTGAAAATCGCCGACCATGTGATCGAGGAAGGCCGCGCGCTGATTATCGCGATCAACAAATGGGATGTGGCCGAGCATGCCTCCAGCCTGTTCAACGGGATCAAGGCCGCGCTCGACGAAGGCCTGTCGCAGCTGAAGGGCGTGCCGGTGCTTGCGGTGTCGGCCGCAACCGGAAAGGGCCTCGACCAGATGCTGAAGGCGGCCTTCGAGGCGCGCGAAAGCTGGAACCGCCGCGTGCCTACCGGCCAGCTCAATCGCTGGTTCGAAGAGGCCGTAGCCGCCAATCCGCCCCCGGCCCCCGGCGGCAAGCGGATCAAGCTGCGCTATGTCACCCAGGCGCGCAACCGCCCGCCGACCTTTGTCGTCTTTGGCAACCGCACCGATCAGCTGCCCGACAGCTATCGGCGATACCTGCTGAACGGCATCCGCCGCGATCTGGGTTTCGGAGCGGTTCCGGTGCGGATGAACTTCCGTTCGTCGAAAAACCCGTTCGCTGACAAGGATTGACCGGAAGCATCGCCCGGATAGCGTCAACTGCTTGTTTACCTGTGTGCATTAAGGCTGTGCGCTTGGATCGAACCACCAGGCGGAGCATGAACGGCGATGAGCCATTCGGCGGATGAAATTGTGAACTGGGAGACTTTTGGCGAGACGCGCAGCGTGCTCGGCGAAGCCTTTGTCCGCGTTCTCGGCTATTTCCGCGAAGACGGCATCAAATCGGTCGCGACCATCGAACAGGCGATGCGCGAACGCGATTCGGCCAAGCTGGTCCTGCCATCGCACACGCTGAAGGGCGAAAGCTGGCAGTTCGGCGCGGAAAAGCTTGCCACACTGTCCGAAGAAATCGAGGTGGCGGCGCGCCATTATGTCGAGATCCGGCAGGGCCCCGAAGAGCTGGTCGAAAAGGTTGTCCAGCTTCGTCCGCTGTTTGAGGCCACGCTGACCGCACTGGAAGCCGAAGCCAGCCCGCTGGTCGAACGCCGCGCGCAATATGGCGCGCGCACCTTCGGCCAGACCCAGTTCGGCCGACTCTAAAAAAACTGGGGCGGACTCAGCCCTCGACCGGATTTGACTGCAGCTGGATGTAATTCTGGATGCCCATCTGGTCGATCAGTTCGATCTGCGTTTCCAGCGTATCGACATGCTCTTCCTCGCTTCCGAGGATTTCGGCAAACAGATCGCGGCTGACATAGTCGCGCACCTTTTCGCAATGCTCGATCGCGTCCTTGAGCAGCGGAATCGCCTCATGCTCCAGCTCCAGGTCGGCACGGAGAATTTCCTCCACGGTTTCGCCGATTTTCAGCCGGCCGAGCATCTGGAAATTGGGCAGCCCTTCGAGGAACAGGATGCGTTCCGCCAGCTTGTCGGCATGCTTCATCTCGTCGATCGATTCATGCCGTTCGAGCGCGGCAAGCTTTGCCACGCCCATATTGTCGAGCAGCCGGTAGTGCAGCCAATATTGGTTGATCGCCGTCAGCTCGTTCTTCAGCGCGTCGTTCAGAAATTCGATGACCTTGCTGTCGCCCTTCATGGCCGTTCTCCTGATTTGCGATGTGCGCAGGATAGGCCGGTGGCGCGCTTTCTGAAAGCGGGAAAAGCCCCTATATCCGGCGCTGATACAATTCGACAAGCTTGCGCTATTGCTAGGCGGTCGCAGGTTTGACGCTGATTATGTCCTTCGCAAAGGACAGGCATTGCCCGCATTTGGGTTTGCGGCCGAGGCGGGCATAGACTTCGGACGGCCGCTCGCTGCCGCAGCGCACGGCTTCGCGCAGATCCTTTTCCCTGATGGCATTGCACACGCAAACGATCATGGCTTCGCGATTAGCGTTAATGCGAATTGGTTGCAATAGCAATTGTGCGGCGGCGAATTATTTCCTGAACGGCTGCAGGCTGCCCCGCGCCAGGCTGCGCCACAGCCATTCGAGCGGACCATAATGGAACCGCGCGAGCCAGGGCCTGGACCAGAGCAGCATCAGCGCCCAGGCACCGAAGACGAAAAACCACAGGCTGGCCCGGCCGAGCTGGTTGTAGAGGCCAAGACCATAGCCATAGAAGATGGTCGACATCAGGATGCTCGTGCCCAGATAGTTGGTGAAGGCGGCCTGCCCTGCGGCGGCCACGCGGCCGATCAGCCCGGATGCAGCCCTGTCCTTGATCAACAGGATCAGCAGCGATGCATAGCCGATCGTCATCAGCAGCCGGGGGACCATGCTCCAGGCAAGAAAACCGGCCAGCGTCGTGATCATGTCAAAGCCCGTCGCGGCAATCCAGAGCCCCAGTGCAGCCGAAATCGCCACGCCCGGCAGCAGCAGCTTCCGCGCCCAGCCGACATAGTCGGCCCGCGCCCATTCGCCGGTCAGGAAACCATTTTTCTTGAGCGCCATGCCGAGCATCATCAACGGCAATGTCTCGCTGATCGATTGCGGGACGAGCGCCAGCAGATGTACCACCTCGTTCCAGCGCCGGGCGACAATCCCGGCATAGCCGCCCGCATAGGCGGCGATTTCCTCGCTGGCGTCAAGGCTGAGCTGCGGGTCGGCAAGCACTTCCTGATAGCGCTTTACCGTTTCGGCGTCCGCCCCGGGCAGCGAGGCCGCGAACTGCAGATATTGCAGACCGCCAAATTGCAGCGCGTACAGCAGAAAACCCAGGCCATAGATGATCAGCGCCCATATGATCAGCCGCCGGGCCTCCCATTTGTGGAACAGATAGGCGATGCAGCCGATCACCGCGTAGAGGAACAATATGTCGCCCCACCAGATGAAGAGATAATGGGCAAAGCCGAACAGCAGCAGCCAGAACATCCGTGCATAATGCACCCGGGCGGGGCTTTCCCCCTTGGCCTGGGCGCGCCCGATGATCAGCGCCATGCTCGCCCCGAACAGCAGCGAGAACAGCCCGCGCATCTTGCCGTCGATGAAGATGAAGGAAAAAAGCCAGCTCGCCCTGTCGGCGAAACTGTCTCCCCCATAGGTTCCGGGCGCGACATAGGCCCATTCGGGCAGGGCAAAGGCGACGATATTCATCGCCAATATTCCCATCACGGCAAAGCCGCGCAGCGCGTCGAGCGTGATGTGGCGGGCGGCAAGCGCTTGTCCGGACATGATTTTCCTCTCCCTGTATTAGATGGTCAATACAGTTTTGTGGGCAAAGCGTCCAGTCGCTATTGATAGTGATTCGCCAAGCTGTTATTAACACTGATGTCGGTAAGACATCCGTAACCGTCCATATATAGGTAAGATGTTCATGTATCAGGCAATTCCCCTTTGCGATCCCGCCCGCACCGATTCGGGTTTCCGCCCCATGAAGGCGCTGCACCATTTCCGTAAGCTGATCGCCGACAAGGAAGACACCGAACAGGTCTTCCATATTATCGAAGCATTGCGCGATCATCGCTTCGCCCGTTCGGTCGAGCATTTCTTTGCGACCGCCACCGGACGGCAGGTGCTTGAGAAGAATGAATATCTGCCGCATCTGCTCGACGATCATGCCCGGCTGCGCAAATTCCCGATGGGCAGCGTCGCCCATGCCTATTGCGACTTCATGGAAAAAGAGGGGCTGACCGCACAGGGGCTGGTCGACGAATTCGACAAATTCCAGAGCGGCAAGCCGCGCTATGATGACATGCTCGAACGGTACAGCAACCGCTTGCGCGACACGCACGACCTGTTCCACGTCCTCACCGGCTATGGCCGCGATGCGCTTGGCGAACAATGTGTCCTGGCCTTTTCCTACAGCCTGAATCCCAGCTGGGGGGTGTTGTTCCTCGCATGGGCAGGCGCGCGCGAACTCAAGAAAACGGTTGCAACCGACGCGCCGATCTATGCCGCAGTGCGCGAGGGACAGCGTCTGGGCCGCCTCGCGAAAAGCCCCGCGCATCAGGATATAGAGGTGTTGCTCAGCCTGCCGCTGGCCGAAGCGCGCAAGCAGCTGAATATCGGTGAGCCGCTGACCTATCAGCGCGCGCATGCGATCATGCGGGGCGAAGGCATCGACCCCTATGACCTGTTGGGGACGCAGAAAGCGGCGGCCTAGGGCGGATCGCCATAGGCGCGCTTTCAGCGCGCAAGACGGGCAGAAGAGAAGCGGGAAGCGCTTGTGCTGATCCAAAGGCGCAGGTCAGCACCTGCCCTTTTTGCTTCCCGCCTTTTCGGCATTTTGCTGTCTGCGGCAGATGCCTGTCGCGCAACCACCCCGTCTGCAGGCAATGTCAGCCTTCCATCCAGTCGCTGAAAAAGCTCTCATGCGCGGCGCGCAGATCGGTGAGCGATACCACCGAGCCGTTGACGCGGATGGCATCGCCGCCGGTGGTGCCGACCGGTTCGAACGGCACTTTTTCGGGGTCGAGCGGCTTGTCGGCGGGGAAGGTGACCAGATAGCGCGCCTGGCCTTCGTTGAAGGCAAAGGCGGTGTCCATCGCCTGCAATTCGGCACCGATGCCGCCCGCCAGCGCCATTTCCGCAATCGCGATCAGCAGCCCGCCGTCCGCAATATCGTGCACTGCGCTGACCGCGCCGTCGGCAATCAGCTGGCGGACGATATCGCCGTTCAATTTCTCATCAGCCAGATCGACATGCGGCGGATCGCCTTCTTCGCGGCCATGGATTTCGCGCAGCCATAGCGACTGGCCAATTTCCGGATGTTTTGGGCCTATCAGCGCAATGGTTTCGCCCCCGGCCTTGAAAGCGATGGTCGCCATATTGGCTACATCGTCGAGCAGGCCGACGCCGCCGATCGCGGGCGTGGGCAGGATCGCGCTGCCGCCGCCGGTCGCCTTGCTTTCGTTATAGAGCGAAACATTGCCCGACACGATCGGGTAATCGAGCGCGCGGCAGGCATCCCCCATGCCTTCGAGCGCGCCGACAAATTGCGCCATGATCTCGGGGCGCTGCGGATTGGCGAAGTTGAGGCAGTTGGTGATGGCGAGCGGTGTCGCGCCGACCGCGCAGATGTTGCGCCAGGTCTCGGCGACTGCCTGTTTGCCGCCTTCATAGGGGTTGGCATAGACATAGCGCGGGGTGCAGTCGGTCGACATGGCGAGCGCCTTTTGATGCCCGTGCACCCGCACCACCGCCGCATCGCCACCCGATTTCTGCGCGGTGTCGGCACCGACCTGGCTGTCATATTGCTGCCAGATCCAGGCGCGCGAGGCGAGGTCGGGCGAGGCCATCAGCTTCAGCAAATCCGCGCCGATGTCGGCGCTTTCGGGGATGTCACCCAGCGGCGGCACATTGGCCCATGCCTTGTAATCCTCGCGGCTCAGCGCTGGGCGATCATATTGCGGCGCATCGTCGGCGAGCGGCCCGAGCGGAATATCGCACACCACCTCACCATTCCATTCGAGCACCATATGACCCCCGTCGGCCAGGGCTTCGGTGACTTCGCCGATCACCGCGAAATCGAGCTCCCATTTGCGGAAGATCGCCTCGGCCATCGGCTCCTTGCCCGGCTTCAGCACCATCAGCATGCGTTCCTGCGATTCGGACAGCATCATTTCATAGGGCGTCATGCCGGTTTCGCGCTGCGGCACCTTGTTCATGTCGAGCCTTATGCCGCAGCCGCCCTTCGACGCCATTTCGACGCTGGAGGAGGTCAGCCCCGCCGCGCCCATATCCTGGATTGCGACGATCGCATCGGTCGCCATCAGTTCGAGGCAGGCCTCGATCAGCAGTTTCTCGGTAAAGGGATCGCCGACCTGCACGGTGAGGCGCTTTTCTTCCGCATCCTCGGCGAAATCGGCGCTCGCCATCGTCGCGCCGTGAATGCCGTCGCGCCCGGTCTTGCTGCCGACATAGACGATCGGATTGCCCACACCGGTGGCCGCCGAATAGAAAATCCTGTCGGTATCGGCGACGCCCACCGTCATTGCGTTGACCAGGATGTTGCCGTCATAGGCGCGGTGGAAATTGGTTTCGCCGCCCACCGTCGGCACGCCGACGCAATTGCCATAGCCGCCGATTCCGGCAACCACGCCCTGCACCAGATGCTTCATCTTCGGATGATCGGGGCGGCCGAAACGCAGCGCGTTCATGTTTGCAACCGGCCGCGCGCCCATGGTGAACACGTCGCGCAATATGCCGCCGACGCCGGTCGCCGCACCCTGATAGGGTTCGATATAGCTGGGGTGGTTGTGCGACTCCATCTTGAAGATCGCCGCCTGCCCGTCGCCAATGTCGATCACGCCGGCATTCTCGCCCGGGCCGCAAATCACCCAGGGGGCCTCGGTCGGCAGTTTCTTCAGATGGATGCGCGAGCTTTTATAGCTGCAATGTTCCGACCACATCACCGAAAATATGCCGAGTTCGACCAGATTGGGCTCGCGCCCCAGCGCCTTCAGGATGCGCGCATATTCCTCTTCGTTGAGGCCGTGGTCGGCGACGGTTTGGGGGGTGATCTGGGAGGCGGTCTGGGTCATGCGCGGCGCTTTAGCGTTGCATGCCGCCTTTAGCCAGCCTGTTTGCGGCCTTCGCTGCGATAAACCCACCATGCCGCCAGCGTTGCCAGCGCATAAGCGAAAAAGGCGAGCAGGCTGGTTCCGGAAGTGACCGCTGTCTCCACTGGCCCGAACCAGTTGATCGCCTGCAAAAGGAGCAGGATAGCGGCCAATACCGCCAGCGGCACCGCTTTGGGCATTGCCACTTTGGCATATAGCCAGAGCGCGCCGAAGGTCAGGATCAGCTCGAACGGCATTTCGATCATGGGATGGTTCCAAAGCCCCAGCCCCAGCTTGGGCGGGCTGCCCGCCAGCGTCAGGTCGGGCACATGCACCAGCAGGTCGAGAAACCAGTGCGACAAAACCACAAGAGCCGCGAGGATCGCCGCCGTCCGGTTCCTGCAAATCAGCGAAACCAGGCCGCCAAACAGGATGGCGAATATCGCCGACCCCAGCAGGCTGTGCGTATAGGGCATATGATAGAGGTCCATCGGGTTCATCACCGAAACCCCCGGCGTGAACCGCATCTTTTCGGCGCCCGTCAGCAACAGCGCGAAAAAGGCCCAGTCGACCAGCTGCGCGCCGATGAACAGCAACGGCAGGCTTGGTGCATCCTTGTGCCGCGCGGCGATCAGTGCGGGTGCAAAATGTCCGATAAACATGGCCTGTTCCCCCTGGGAGGAACCTAGCGTGGCGATTGCGTTGCGCAAGAAAAAGGGGCCGACACGCGACCCCTTTTCCCGTTTCGAAAAGTGAACGACTCAGTTGCTTTTGCAGGTCTGGGCACCCTTGTCGGCAAGCTTGAGGTTGATCTGCTTGCCGCTGCCCGACAGCATGGTCGAACCATCGGCGGATTTCAGCGGGCCTGCAGCTGCCTCAGCCGCAGGCGCAGCAGCACCTTCGGCGGGCGCAGCGGGCTTTTCTGCGTTCACGCGAATGGCCGCAGCGGTCTTGTCGCCGACGCGGATGTCAGCGGCCTCGTTCTTGCCGAGAAAGTCGACATGCACGATGGTGTTGTCGGCACAGCGATAGGTGGTCTGCGCGGTGATGGCCGGGGGCAGTTCGACGGGTGCCGCAGGCGCTTCGGCGGTGGCCGCAGCTTCGCCTTCGGCAGCCGGGGTTTCGGACTTGTTGCATGCCGCAAGCGCCAGCATGGACAACGGGGCGATAAGGAGAAGGTTTTTCTTCATAGGGCCTGACCTTGCCCCAGCTTTGCCGCAGCGGAAAGTAAAATCGGACTCTTTTCCCGACGAAGCGAAACGCTTGACCGGCAAGCCGCCGCGCGTCAAAGCTGGGGCATGTCGACCGATACCCCGCAACCCAGTTTTGAAGATGCGCTGAAGGCGCTCGAAGAGATAGTCCGCAAGCTGGAAAGCGGCGAAGCGTCGCTCGACGAATCGATCGCGCTTTATGAACAGGGCAGCAAGTTGCGCACCCTGTGCCAGGCACGGCTGGATTCGGCGCAGGCCCGCATTGAACAGATTGTTCTTGGTGCCGACGGGACGCCATCCGGCACACGCCCGTTCGACGCGGACTGAACATTGACACAGCCCCCGGCCCTGTCGTTGAACGACGCAATCGAACAGGTTGCCGGCGACGTGGACCGGCTGTTCGACAGCCTGCTCACCATTCCCGACGATGCCCGCGAACGATTGTTCGAAGCGATGCGCCATGCCGCCATTGGCGGCGGCAAGCGGCTTCGACCATTGCTCGTCGTGGCAACCGCCAATATCTTCAATGTGGCGCGCAGCTATGCCGTGCGTGCGGGTACGGCGGTGGAATCGATGCATGTCTATTCGCTGGTGCATGACGACCTGCCCTGCATGGACGATGACGATCTGCGCCGCGGCAAGCCGACGGTGCACAAGGCCTTTGACGAAGCGACGGCGGTGCTGGCCGGGGACTCGCTGCACGCGCTCGCCTTCGAGATTCTGGCCGATCCGGCGACCCATCCCGATCCTTTCACCCGCAGCGAGCTGATGGCGACGCTGGCAAAGGCCAGCGGCTCCGACGGCATGGCAGGCGGGCAAATGATGGATCTCGAAGCCGAGAAATCGAGTTTCGACCTGCCCACCGTCACGCGGCTGCAGGCGCTGAAAACGGGTGCGTTGATCGCCGCCAGCGTCGAAATGGGTGCGATACTGGGCCATGTGCCGCCCGAAGGGCGCACGCATTTGCGCGGCTATGCGCGCGACATCGGGCTCGCTTTCCAGATTGTCGATGACATCATGGACGTCGAAGGCGACGAACTGCTGGCAGGCAAGGCGCTGCACAAGGATGCCGATGCCGGCAAGGCGACCTTTGTGTCGCTGATGGGGCTGGACCGGGCGAAGCAGCAGGCGGAAATGCTGGTAAATCAATCGGTCAGCCATCTGGCGGGCTATGGGCAAGAGGCCGATCTGCTGCGCGCCATTGCCCGTTATGTGCTCGAACGGGATCGCTAGGGGAGGAGAAGTCATGAAGCGTATCGGCGTCTATCCGGGAACATTCGATCCGATCACCCTTGGCCATATGGATATCATCGCCCGCGGGGCAAAGCTGGTCGACGAACTGATCATCGGCGTCACCACCAATATCGCCAAATCGCCGATGTTCGCCGATGATGAGCGGATCGCGATGGTCGAACGCGAAGTGGCCGGGATCGGCAATGGCAATATCCGCGTGGTCGGGTTCAACTCGCTGCTGATGGACTTTGCCGAGGCGCAAGGCGCGGCGGTTGTCATCCGTGGCATTCGCGGCGTCACCGATTTCGAATATGAATATCAATTGACCGGCATGAACCGGCAGTTGAACGCGCGTATCGAAACGGTGTTCCTGATGGCCGATGTATCGCTGCAGCCCATTGCCAGCCGCCTGGTCAAGGAAATTGCGGTTTATGGCGGCAATATCGCCAAATTCGTTACGCCGACGGTGCGCGACGAGGTTGTCGCGCGGGTTGCCGAATCGGCCAGCCGCAGCGCTTAATCGCCGCTGTCGGGCAGTTCCAGATATTCCTTGGGGATCTTGATGGCGTGGGTCGCGAGCGACACTTCGCGGACAAAGGCCACAAGCGCGGCCGCCAGCAGCACCAGGGCGACGATAAAGACCCCGACGACCAGCCCGACCGCTGAATAATCGGTCAGCCCCATCAGGAACAACAGGCCGATCATCACGCAGACGCAAACCGCCGCCAGCACCGACAGCAGGATCGACCGGCCTACGATCCGCATCCGTTTTTCCAGCAGGCGCAGTTCCAGAACAAGATTCACCAGCGCCCTGCCGCTGACGTTCGCATGTCGTTCCTCAAGATGGCGCGAGCGGTCGACGATGCGCGACAGGCGGCCGGTCAGCACGTTCAGCAGGCTGCCCACCGCCACCAGCAGGAAGGCCGGCGTCAGCGCGGTCTGGACCACGCGGATGACCGCCTCCAGTTCGATGCTCCATTGGACATGCGCCAGCGGGTTCAAGCGATTTCCTTTCCGGCGACCATGGCGCGCAATTCGGTTTTCAGCAGCTTGCCGATATGGCTGCGCGGCATTTCCCCGATCTGGAAGAGCGCGGTCAGCCGCTGGGTCTTGCCCAGTTGCGCGTTCGCCGCCGCCAGCAGGGCATCGGTATCGAGCCGGGCGTCTCTGGCACCGCAAACAAAGCCGACCGGGGTTTCGCCCCAGCGTTCGCTCGGCACACCGATCACCGCGGCTTCTTCGACACCCGGCAGGCCAAGCAAAATGCCTTCCAGATCAACCGGATAGATATTGAATCCGCCCGAAATGATCATGTCTTTCGACCGGCCGAGCAGTTCGACAAAGCCATCGGCATCGACGCGGCCGATATCGCCCATGCGCTGCCAGATGCTGCCGTCGTCGGGATCGATCCAATAGCCTTCGCGGGTCTTTTCGGGCTGGTTCTGATAGCCCGACATCATCGTTGCCGAACGTCCGACCAGTTCGCCCGTCTCGCCCGCAGGCAGGCGGTTGCCAGCCTCGTCGATGGTGAACACCTCGCTGCCTTTCCAGGGGATGCCGACCGTGTGCAGCTTGTCGGGATGTTCGTGCGCCTGCAGCAGGCAGACCACGCCACCTTCGGTCATCGAATAGATTTCGACCAGCCCGCCCGGCCAGCGTTTGAGCACATCGGCCTTCAGCGCGGGCGCGAAGGGGGCGCTGGTGCAATATTTCAGCCAATAGCTCGACAGGTCGTAATCGCCGAATTTTTCATATTCCATCAACCGCTTATACTGGACGGGCACCAGCATGGTGTGGGTGATGCGGTGCTTTTGCGCGCGCTCCAGATAGCCGACGGTGTCGAATTTGCCCATCAGGTGCAGCGTCCCGCCATAGGCCAGCGTCGGGATGACGAGCGCCAATGTGGTGTTCGAATAGAGCGGGGTCGAGGCGAGCGAGGCCGCTTCGGGCGCGCCATAGCCGGTATTGGCACCGACACAGGCATGCAGCCAGCGCATCTGGCGCGAATGGATGATGCCCTTGGGGGTACCTGTCGTTCCGCTCGAATAGATGATGTTGAACGGGTCTTTCGGCCCGCAACCGTGCGGCGCAGCCTCGGCGCCTTCTTCCGCCATCCAGCCGGAAATGTCGGGATTGTCGCCCAGCGGCGCATCGAGCATGATCGTCTTGACCGGCGGCAGATCGCGTCCGGCGAGATCGGACAGCTTGGGCGCGTCGATGAACAGATGGATCGCGCCCGAATCCTTCAGCATTGCCTCCAGCTGTTGCGGCGTTGCCGAGGTGGTCAGCGGCGCCGCGCATCCGCCGGCCCGGATCGCGCCCAGATAGGCCAGCGCATAGCGCACGCTGCTGGTTCCCAATATCGCGACCGCCTGGCCCTTTTGCAGCCCGTCGCGCTGCAATTGCGCCGCAATCCGTTCGACCAGCGCCGCAACCTCGGCCCAGGTCAGGCTTTCGCTGCCGTCATCAAGCGCAACCCGATCGGGCCGCTCGCGCCCCCATGCGGCAATCAGCCCGCTATAGTCACCAAAGGGTTTTTCCAGTTCGGCCGTCGGGTCGAATGTCATCGCGTCTCTCTCCGTCTTTCCTTGCCAGAGAGCTAGTGCCATATTTTTCCTCAGAAGGAAGAAGGAAATAAGGAAGAAGGCGGCATCGGCATCTTCAACGGTTGTTGTAGATGCGTCGGACGCCCTCGACAAAAGTTTCGCAGCCAAAATTCATAATCAGCCCATAGGGCTGATTGAGCAATTTCACATAAGTCTGCGCTTGCCTGATATGCACGCCCAGCAGCTTTTCATGCGCCTTCAGCTCAACGACCAGCCAGTTGTTGATGAACAAATCGACACGGTAGGCGTCCACAAACTCGAAGCCGTCGACCGCAATGTTGACCGGCATTTGCCGAACAACAGGAACGCCCATCCGCTGCAGGCGACCGGCCAATATGGTTTCATAGACCGATTCCAGAAGGCCCGGACCCAGTTCCTTGTGCAGCCGGAATCCGGCATCGATCAAACAGGAAATCAGCCGCTCTTGCTCTGCTCTTGTTGCCAACGCGCCGCCCCTTATTGCTTATTTCCTTCTTCCTTCTGAGGAAAAATATTCACACCCTTTCGACCAACACAAACCCCGCAATTGCCTAGGCAAATATATGTGGAAAAAGACCCCGAAAGCTCGCCTTTCGCGGCGCTCTCGCTTATGGTTGATCCATGAGTGAAAATACCCCCAGCGGCGACAGCGCTGCCAATCCGAACCAGAATGAATATGGCGCCGACAGCATCAAGGTGCTCAAGGGCCTCGATGCGGTGCGCAAGCGGCCGGGCATGTATATCGGCGACACCGACGACGGTTCGGGCCTGCACCATATGGTGTTCGAAGTTTCGGACAATGCGATCGACGAGGCGCTGGCCGGGCATTGCGATCTGGTGCTGATCGAACTCAATCCGGATGGCTCGGTTTCGGTCGAGGATAATGGCCGCGGCATTCCGACCGGCATGCACAAGGAAGAAGGCGTATCTGCCGCCGAGGTCATCATGACCCAGCTGCACGCGGGCGGCAAGTTCGAGAATACCTCGGACGACAACGCCTATAAGGTGTCGGGCGGTTTGCACGGCGTCGGCGTATCGGTGGTCAACGCGCTCTCCGAATTTCTCGAACTCACCATCTGGCGTGACGGGCAGGAACATTGGATGCGCTTTGAACATGGCGATGCCGTCGCTCCGCTGATCGTAAAGGGCGATGCACCGCTGGTCGACGGAAAGCCCAAAAAGGGCACCCGCGTTACCTTCATGGCGTCGACCGATACGTTCAAGAATGTCACCGAATTCGATTTCGACAAGCTCGAGCACCGCTATCGCGAACTAGCCTTCCTCAATTCGGGGGTGCGCATCCTGCTGCGCGACAAGCGCCATGCCGATGTGGTCGAACATGATCTTTATTATGAAGGCGGGATCGCGGCGTTCGTCAAATGGCTCGATCGCAACAAGGCGGCGATCATCCCCGATCCGATTGCGATTTCATCGGAACGCGACGGCATCGGCATCGATGTCGCGCTCGAATGGAATGACAGCTATTACGAAAACGTCCTGACCTTCACCAACAATATCCCGCAGCGCGACGGCGGTACGCATCTGGCTGCCTTCCGCGCCGCGCTGACCCGCACGATCAACAATTATGGCGAAAAATCGGGCATCCTGAAAAAAGAGAAGGTGAGCCTGACCGGCGAGGATATGCGCGAAGGCCTGACCGCGATCGTATCGGTCAAGCTGCCCGATCCCAAATTTTCCTCGCAGACCAAGGACAAGCTGGTTTCTTCCGAAGTGCGCCAGCCGCTGGAAAGCCTGATGGCGGACAAGATGGCCGAATGGCTGGAGGAAAATCCGGGGCATGCCAAGGCGCTGATCCAGAAGATTGTCGACGCCGCCGCCGCGCGCGAGGCAGCGCGCAAGGCCCGCGAACTGACCCGGCGCAAGGGCGCGATGGATATCGCCTCGCTCCCCGGCAAGCTGGCCGACTGTCAGGAACGCGATCCGGCCAAGTCCGAACTGTTTCTGGTCGAGGGCGATTCGGCGGGTGGCTCGGCGAAGCAGGGGCGCGACCGCCATTATCAGGCGATCCTGCCGCTCAAGGGCAAGATCTTGAATGTCGAGCGCGCGCGCTTTGACCGGGTGATCTCGTCGAAGGAGGTCGGCACCCTCATTCAGGCGATGGGCACGGGCATCCGCGACGATTTCAACCTTGAAAAGCTGCGCTATCACAAGATCGTGATCATGACCGACGCCGATGTAGACGGGTCGCATATCCGCACGCTTCTGCTCACCTTTTTCTACCGGCAGATGAAGCCTATTATCGAGGCCGGGCATCTCTACATCGCGCAGCCGCCGCTCTACAAGGTGTCGAAGGGACGCAGCGAAATCTACCTGAAGGACGATACCGCGCTCGACAACCATCTGGTCGAGGTCGGGCTTGTCGGCATGGTCCTGGATGGGCCGGGCGGCCAGCGCGGCGGCAATGATCTGGCCGGGCTGGTCGGGCATGCGCGGCGGATGCGCAGCCTGATGTCCTATGTGCCGCGCCGCTATGATCCGGCGATCATCGAAGCTCTGGCGCTGAACGGGGCGCTCGCCCCCGATCTCGACGGGGCGCCCCGCGAAGCCGCCGTCGCGCGGGTCGCGGCATGGATGGATGCACAGGACCGCGAAAGTGTGTGGAGCGGAAGCGTGTCCGAAGAAGGCGGTTTTCATTTCGAACGTCGCTGGCGCGGGGTTTCGGACCACCATATCATCGAGCGCAGCTTTCTGGTTTCTGCAGAGGCGCGCAAATTGCACCGGCTCGCGCAGGAAGAGGCGGACAGCTATGCCGTGCCCGCCCGGCTGGTCAAATCGGGCTCGGCCGCAAATGAGGCCGAATCCGAAGAGGATGACGAGCTTGTATCGGCGGCAAGAAAGCCTGGTCCGGAAAAGCTGGTGACCCGCCCTTCCGAACTGCTCGATGCCGTCCTCGCCGCTGGTCGCAAGGGCCTGTCGATTGCACGCTACAAGGGGCTGGGCGAGATGAATGCCGAGCAATTGTGGGAAACCACGCTCGATCCGACCGCGCGCTCGCTGCTCAAGGTGACGATCGAGGATAGTCAGGAAGAAGGCGAAATTTTCGAGAAACTGATGGGCGACGTCGTCGAACCGCGGCGCGATTTCATTCAGGAAAATGCGCTGAATGTCGCCAATCTCGATGTCTGACTAGACGGGCGGGCCGGGTGCCGACGCCCGGCCATTTGGGTTCGCGCCAGGGCCGCGCGCAAGGCAAAGCCCTGCATTTTCCGTGGTCAGCGCCCTTCGGCCGGATCGGTATCAGCGGCTTTCAATCGCGAAAGCGCGGGGTAAAGCTCCTTGCAGGCCAGTTCCAGCGCGGTCCATTGTGCCGCCGTTTCGCGCACTTCGCCCTGCGCCAGCCTGGCGAGATAGTCGGTTTTGCGCTGATCCAGATCGGTCTTTACCGCGTCGGCTTCGTTATCCGCAGACAAGAGCGCGTGCGCGGCATGGGCGAAGTCGGTGGCAATCGCCTTTTGCGCATCGCCCGCCGCCGCACCTTCATCGCGCGCCAGTCGCTCGCCTTCGATGGTGTGGAACGCCGCGCATCGCAGCAACGCGTCATAGGTCTCCGCGTCGGCCGACTGGAACAGGAACAGAAAGGGCAATATCAGCATCAGCCCGCCCTACGGCTGTCGCATGACCAGTGGCTGAACGAAGCGGTCATTCCGGTTTCGGCGACGCCGCCGCCTGCTCGGCGATCGCTGTCGCGGCAGGCTCGAACTCGGCGCACACCTGCTTCAGTTCGGCCATTTCCTTGCCGTGCTGTTCCGGTGCGACACTGGCCGAATCCTCGAACAGGCCCTTCACCTTGCCCTCGATCCGGGCTTCGGCGGCACCCCGATCTTCATCGGGCATCCGGGCATAGGCAGCCAACAGAAACATCGTGGCCTTGTCCTCGGCTGATCGGGCCTCGTCGCTTTGCGGGGTGGCGGTTGC
>JADLBY010000118.1 GCA_020847445.1 Sphingomonadaceae bacterium
CGACGGCGTGACCAAGCTGTCGAAGATCGAGGCGCAGACCGAGGATGAGCGCGCGGCGGAAAATCTGCGCAAATTCCTGCTGGCGATTTCGGACGATATCCGCGTGCTGCTGGTCAAGCTGGCCGACCGGCTGCACAATATGCGCACGCTGCATTTCATCAAGAGCCCAGAAAAGCGCCGCCGGATCGCACGCGAGACGATGGACATCTATGCCCCGCTCGCCGAACGCATCGGCATGTACGAATATATGCACGAGATGCAGCTGCTCGCTTTCGAGCAGCTGGAACCCGATGCCTATCAGACGATTACCACCCGCCTGGCCCAGATCCGCGAAAATGGCGACAAGCTGATCGAGGAAATCAGCCAGTCGATCGCCAGCGCGATGGATCGCGCGGGGTTGAAGGCAAAGGTCTCGGGGCGCGAAAAGCATCCTTATTCGATCTGGAAAAAGATGCAGGAACGCCATGTCGCGTTCGAGCAGCTTTCGGATATCAACGCCTTTCGCGTGATCGTGGACGATACCGACGCCTGCTATCGGGCGCTGGGCGTGATGCATCGCCGCTGGCAGATGGTGCCGGGCCGGTTCAAGGATTTCATCTCGACACCCAAACGCAACGGATACCGCTCGATCCATACGACGGTGATGTTTGCGCAGAATATGCGGGTCGAAATCCAGATACGCAGCCAGGAAATGCACCGTGCCGCCGAATATGGGCTGGCCGCGCACTGGGCCTATAAGCAGGACGATGCCCCCGACGGGCAGGCGGGCTGGCTGCGCGACCTGATCGAAATCCTCGAAACCAGCCAGGATCCCGAGGAACTGCTCGAGAATACGCGCATGGCGATGTATCAGGATCGCATCTTCGCTTTCACCCCCAAGGGGGCACTGCACCAGCTTCCCAAAGGGTCGACACCCGTCGATTTCGCCTATGCCGTGCACACCGATCTGGGCGATCGCGCGGTGGGTGCCAAGGTGAACGGGCGGCACGTGCCGCTGCGTACGCTGCTGAACAATGGCGACATGGTCGAAATCCTGTCGAGCAAGGCGCACCAGCCCGAACCGGCATGGCTCAATTTCGTCGCCACCGGCAAGGCACGTGCGGCGATCCGCCGCCATGTCCGGCACCATGAGCGCGAGGAGCTGATCAAGCTCGGTCGCCAGCTGTTCGAGGAAATCTGCGCGCGGCTACCCGGACGGATCGGGGTGAAGGCGATCAAGGCCGCGCTGGGCCGACTGCTGCTGGACGACGAGGAAGCGCTGATGTTCGCCATCGGCTCCGGCAAGCTGACCGACCGGCAGGTCATGGAGGCGCTGGTTCCCGGATTTGATCCGGGCGAGGATGAAAAGGACTGGCCGTCGCAGGAACGCGCAATCTCCATTCGCGGTTTGACGCCCGGGGTTTCGTTCGTGCTGGGCGAATGCTGCCATCCCGTTCCCGGCGACCGGATCGTCGGCCTGCGCGGGGAAGGCAGGCCGGTCGAGGTGCACACCATCCACTGCGAAAGACTGGGGGGCGACACCGAAGGCGACTGGCTTGATCTCAGCTGGGGGCAGGGCAGCGACGGTGGATCGGCGCGCCTGCGCGTCATCATTCACAACCGGCCGGGCATGCTCGCCGAAATGGCGGGGATTTTCGGTTTTCACAAAGCCAATATCATCAACCTGCGGATGACCGCGCGTGATGCGAGCTTCCACACCTTCGAGGTCGACCTCGAAGTGCATGACCTGCCGCACCTGATGCGCATCCTTTCGGCCTTGCGCGCGTCGGATGCGATCGCGCAGGCCGACCGGGTTTTCGGTTAGCCGCCGACCGTCACCACGCCGCGCCGCTGCAAATAGCCTTTTTCGACCATTTCCTTGCGATAGTCGGACCGGGCGTCCCTGAGTTCGCGGTTATATTCGGCCCATGCCTCGCGTTCGTCCTGATCGGATTTGGCCCGCCGCAAATCCTTGCGCAGTTCGTTTTCGGCTTCCTCGATGTCCGAACGGTAATCGAACCAGAGATTGTTCCTGACACCGGCGATCGGCGCGTCCAGAACGGCGACATGCGCCCGGTGCCCCGGATGGGCCGCCGCCTCGCGCGACAGGAACAGCGCCGCTGCCAGCGCGACAAACAGCAACGGAATGGCAATTGTTGCACGCTTTTTCCATGGATTGGCTGGCGGACCCAGCCGAAGCGGTTCCCGCATGCGCGGGCGAGGGCGATTATGCCCTTCGCGAAAAACTCCTGTCATGTGCGACCTCCACTGCCCCCGAAAACAGCGAATCCCATCCTGTTGGAAACCTGACTGGCAAGGGCAGATTGCTGCCAGATGAATGGCCGGGGGTGATGTGCGGCGGGTTGAGCGTGTCGTTCGTCGAAACGATTGCCCCACCTGCATTGACTTGCGCCAATGGGCATTCGATAGCGACAGGACAGGAGGAGCCCACATGAAATCGCATCTTTTTTCCGCATCCGGCGTTGCACTGGCCAGTCTGGCCTTTGGCGCGATCACGGCTTCGCCCGCGCTGGCACAGGACAAGAATGAGGATGCGAAATGGGATGTCAGCGCGCCTCCCGGCCTGACCGTCCGGGAGATTCCGATATCGGTCGATGAAGGTACATGGATGAATGTCGATGTCAGCCCCGATGGACGGCTGATCGCGTTCGACATGCTGGGCGATATCTATACCATGCCGATTTCCGGCGGCACGCCGACGCGCATCGCGGAGGGGCTGGCCTATGAAATGCAGCCGCGCTTCTCGCCCGATGGCAGGCGCATATCATTCACCTCCGACCGCGGCGGCGGCGACAATATCTGGGTGATGAATGTCGACGGTTCGGACAAGCGCCAGCTGACCAAGGAGGATTTCCGCCTGCTCAACCAAAGCAGCTGGAGTCCTGACGGTCAGTTCATTGCGGCGAAAAAGCATTTCACCACGCAGCGCTCGGCGGGCACGGGCGAGGTGTGGCTGTTCCATATTTCGGGCGGTGCCGGGGTGCCGCTGGTCAAGAAGCCCAGCGAAGCGCACCAGAAGGAACTGGGCGAGCCGATCTTTGCGCCTGACGGCAAGCATATCTATTTCACCCGCAACACGACGCCCGGCCCGATCTTTGAATATGCGCAGGATTCGAACAATCAGTTGTTCGCGATCGAACGCTATGATCTGGAAACCGGCGAAACCGAACAGATTGTCGGCGGTGAGGGAGGCGCGGTACGGCCGACGCCTTCGCCGGATGGCAAGAAGCTGGCCTATGTCCGGCGCGAACAGACACGGTCGAAACTATATCTGCGCGACCTCGCGACCGGCAGCGACCGTAAAATCTATGACAGCCTCGATCAGGATTTGCAGGAAACCTGGGCGATCACGGGTGTGTATCCCAACATGGCATGGACACCCGATTCGGCATCGCTGATATTCTGGGCAGGCGGCAAGCTGCACCGGTTGAACATCGCCAGCGGCAGCAGCGAACTGATCCCGTTCCGGGTCGACGACAGCCGCAGCGTCATCGATCCGCCGCGTCCGCCTGTCGAAGTTGCACCGGACAGCTTCGACACGAAAATTCCACGTGGTGCGGTCGTGTCGCCCGATGGCAGCAAGGTGGTCTTCGAGACGCTCGGTAAATTGTGGGTGAAAGCGATGGCGGGTGGCGAGCCGCGCCGCTTGACCGGTGATAGCGAGGCCATGGAAGCCTATCCGGCATGGTCGCCGGACGGGAAAACGATCGCCTATGTCCGCTGGACCGACGCCGGGCTGGGCGCGATCCACAGCATATCGGCGAGCGGTGGATCGAGCCGTGCGCTGACCAAAAGCGTCGGCCACTGTGCCCGCCCCCGTTTTTCGCCGGACGGAAAGTTGATCGTCTTCGAAAAGGCGAGCGGCGGCTATCTGGTCAGCCCGCGCGCTTCGGCAGAATCCGGGATTTACCGGATGGCGTCGTCAGGGGGCGAGGCCAGGCGTGTATCGCGCGATGGCGAGGGGCCGCATTTCGGCGCGACAAGCGACCGCGTCTTTTTCACCCTCAGCGACAGCAAGGGCGCCAAGCTGGTCAGCACTGACCTTGATGGCGAAGCGCGGCGCACCCATGCAGAGGGCGAACTGGTCAACGCCTATAGCGTTTCGCCCGATGGTCGCAATTTTGCCTTCCGCCAGAATTACCAGGCCTTTGTCATGCCGCTGATGCCGGGAACGCAGGCTGTGGCGGCTTCGCCATCGGGCGGGCCGATGCCGGTGACCAAAGCGAGCAGCGACGGGGCGGACTGGATCCACTGGTCGAATGGCGGCGCGAAGCTGCACTGGTCACTGGGTCCGACGCTGTACAGTGCAGATCGCAGCGCGCTGTTTGCCAGCGCGCCCTTGGCCAAGGATGCGAAACCGGTGAAATTCGAACCGCCAAAGACGGGCGTTTCGCTGTCGATGCGCGTCCGTGCGGACAAGCCGGATGGCCGGGTCGCGCTGGTCGGTGCGCGCGTGGTTACGATGGCCGGTGCCGATGGCGGGATTATCGACAACGGTGTGATCCTGATCGAGGGCAATCGCATTTCGCTGGTTGGCGACGCCGCATCGGTGACGATCCCTGCGGGTACGCCGACGGTCGATGTCCGCGGAAAGACGATCATTCCCGGCCTGATCGACGCGCATGCGCACGGGCCCTATGGCGTCGACGAAATGACGTTGCTGGCCAACTGGTCGGAAATGGTCAATCTCGCGCTCGGCGTGACGACCCGGCATGATCCGTCGAGCCGTTCGGCTCTGGTCTTCCCGGCGCTTGAAATGGTGCGCGCGGGGAAGATTATCGGGCCGCGCAGCTTTTCCACCGGAGAGATTGTCTATGGCGCCAAGATGCCGCAGGTCTACGCACAGATCGACAGCAAGGCCGATGCGCTGGCGCATATCCGCCGCCTGAAGGCGCAGGGTGCGCACAGCATCAAGAACTACAACCAGCCGCGGCGCGAACAGCGCCAGCAGGTCGTTGCAGCCGCGATCGAAGAGGGTATGCGCTCGGTTGCCGAAGGCGGCTCGCTCTACAGCATGGATATTACGCTGATTGCCGATGGCAACACGACGGTGGAGCATAATATCCCGGTCGAGACCTTTTATCAGGATCTGCAGCAATTCTTTTCGCGTTCGAAAGTCGGCTACACGCCGACGCTGGTTGTTACCTATGGCGGGCAGGCGGGCGATCCCTATTGGCGTGCGCATACCGATGTGTGGAAACAGCCGCTGCTGCAAAAACATGTGCCGGAGTCGGTTCTGGTGGCCAGCAACGCCCGCCGCACGCTGGCACCCGAAGATAATTATGTCGACGACGATAATGCGCGTGAGGCCGCCAAACTTGCCCGGCTCGGCGTGCCGGTGTCGATCGGCGCGCATGGCCAGGAACCGGGCATCGCCGCGCATTGGGAGCTCTGGTCTTTTGTCCGCGGCGGCATGACGCCGGTTGAGGCATTGCGCGCGGGGACGATCGAATCCGCACGCTCGCTTGGCTATGACAAGGATGTGGGGTCGCTCGAGGCCGGGAAACTGGCGGATCTTGTCGTGCTCGATGCCGACCCGACCGCCGACATCCGCAATTCGGAGCATATTACCAAGGTGATGATCAACGGCCGCCTCTATGATGCGGCAACGCTGAACGAGGAAGTCACCGGCAACCGGAAGCGCCCCGCTTATTGGTGGGAAGGCGCGCCGGGTGGCGGCAGCGGTTCTTCAGCCACCGCCGAAGCTGCGGGGCATCAGGACGGCGATTGACGGCTGTGTGGGCCCGTGGGCCGGGTGCCCCGGGCCTTTACCCAAAGGCGAGCCCTTCGAATTGTCCCGAATTGCGCCAGCCGTCGATATAGCCGAAATAGGCGACTGCACCCGCCGGATAGCCCGCGCCCAGCGCGGCAGGCGTTCCTTCCCAGCCACGGCCTTCATTGTTGTAGTAGCCGGGCGTGCAATCGGTGCCGCCGATAATCAGGCCCATGCCCGTCGATAACAGGGCGAGCCAATCATCCTCCGCCTGCTTCGTTACCTCGGTGGTACGCAGGCCCGATTGCAGCATGTGGCCGACAATCGCGGAGATCGTTCTGGCTGAATCAACCAGATTGTGCGGCACGTTCGAGATCAGGTTCGCGCCCTGCGCGGGGTGGACGATGAACATGTTCGGAAAGCCATGGACATGGATGCCGTGCAAGCTGCGCATGCCATTCGCCCAATAGTCGGACAGTTTCAGACCATCCCTGCCCACCGCGTCAAAGCCAGAGCGCCGCTGATAGCTGGTGCCAACCTCAAAGCCTGATGCATAGATGATGCAATCAACCTCATATTCCTTGCCGGCGACAACAAGGCCCTTTTCGGTAATCCGCTCCACGCCCTTGCCATCGGTGTCGATAAGGTGGGTGTTCGGATTGTTGAACGATTGCAGATATTCATCGTGAAAGCAGGGGCGCTTGCAAAGCTGGCGGTACCAGGCTTTCAGCTTTTCCGCCGTTTCCCTGTCCTCGACGATCGCCTCCGCCCGCGCCCGGATTTCGGACATTTTCTGATGGTCGGTTTCCTCGAACGCAGCCAGTATGCCTTCCGGGTTCATCTGCTCGGGCGGCAGGTTGGCGATCCTGCCGCGCATGCGGCGCGACAGGTCGGTCCAGCCATCGGCGACCAGATCAACCTCTGGAATGCCCATGCCGGAGAAATGCGCGGCAAAATTTTCCAGCCATGCATATTGCCATCCGGGTTCCGAAATCCGGCTGAACCATTGCGGGTCGATCGGTCCGTTATTGCGCGCATCGACCGACGAAGGTGTGCGCTGGAATACGAACAGTTCGCCTGCGTCGCGCGCCAGGTGCGGAACGGCCTGCACGGATGTGGCCCCGGTGCCGATAATGGCGACACGCTTGTCGGCCAGCCGGGTCATCGGTGCGCCTTCGGGATCGCCGCCTGTATAGCCATAGTCCCAGCGGCTGGTGTGAAAGCTATGGCCCCGGAAATTTTCGATGCCGGGAATTCCCGGCAGCTTCGCCACATGCAGCGGCCCGGTGCCAAGGCCGACAAATTGCGCGGTAAAGGCGTCGCCGCGATTGGTGCGGATCAGCCAGCGCATTTGCGCATCATCCCATTCCAGCGCGGTCACTTCGGTATGGAGCAACGCATTGTCATATAGCCCGAATTTTTTGCCGATACGCTGACAGTGCGCCAGGATTTCGGGCGCATGCGCGTAACGCTCCGACGGCATGTGCCCTGTCTCTTCCAGCAGCGGCATATAGATCATCGAAGCCGTGTCGCACTGTGCGCCGGGATAGCGGTTCCAATACCAGGTGCCGCCGAAATCGCCCCCCTTTTCGACGATACGGACATCGTGGATACCGGCTTCGCTGAGCCTTGCCGCCGTCACCAGTCCTGCAAAGCCACCGCCAATGAACGCGAAGGTCACATGGTCGGTCACCGGCTCGCGGGGCGTGACCGGGATATAGGGGTCTTCCTTGTAATGGGCGAATTTGCCCGCAATCTCGACATATTGATCATTGCCATCCGCACGAACGCGCTTGTCGCGCTCTTCCGCATATTTCGAACGGATCGTCTCTATGTCGAATGTCATGCTACCCCGCTTTCGCAGCCACGCTTTCCGGTAAATCCTTGCCGAAAACCCGCTGATAATATTCGGCCACCAGCGCGCGTTCCGCATCGTCGCACTTGTTGAGGAACGACAGGCGGAAGGCAAAACCCACATCGTTGAAGATCGTGGCGTTCTGCGCCCAGGCGATGACGGTCCGCGGGCTCATCACGGTCGAGATATCGCCGTTGATGAAACCCTGACGCGTCAGTTCGGCAACCTTGACCATATTGGCAATCTGCGCCGGGTCGCCGCCGGCCTTGGCGAGGACGATTTCGCCTTCGACCTGCGCGGGCAGATAGTTCAGCCCGACAACGATATTCCAGCGGTCCATCTGCCCCTGGTTGATCTGTTGCGTGCCGTGATAGAGCCCGCTGGTGTCGCCCAGCCCGACGGTGTTCGCAGTGGCGAACAGGCGGAACCAGGGATTGGGGCGGATCACGCGGTTCTGGTCGAGCAGCGTCAGCTTGCCTTCGGTTTCCAGCACGCGCTGGATCACGAACATCACATCGGGGCGCCCGGCGTCATATTCGTCAAAGACCAAAGCGGTCGGCGTCTGCAGCGCCCAGGGCAACAGGCCTTCGCGGAATTCGGTGACCTGCACCCCGTCGCGCAGCACGATTGCGTCACGACCGATCAGGTCGATACGGCTGATATGCGCATCGAGGTTGATACGGATGCACGGCCATTTGAGCCGCGCGGCCACCTGTTCGATATGCGTCGACTTGCCGGTGCCGTGATAGCCCTGCACCATCACGCGACGGTTATAGGCAAAGCCCGCAAGGATCGCCAATGTCGTATCGGGATCGAAGACATAGCTGTCGTCCATGTCGGGCACGCGCTCGTCCGCCTCGCTGAAGGCCGGGCACTCCATGTCGATATCGATACCAAACATCTCGCGCACATTCACCTTGGTGTCGGGTGCCTCGAGGATTGTCGTCGCCCTGCTGTCGGGCTGGATGTTCGGTATATCGGTCATATTTCGGTCTCGAATTGAAATCATTTTGCAGTCGGAAGGTTGCCTATAAGCAGCCTTGACCCGTTGCAACGCCTTTTCCCAAGAATCTGGAGCAAGGCGCGCAGCTTGAGGGCCGCAAAGCTGGAGCAGCAGGTGCGCTCATAGCCCGGGCTATCGCTTGCGCGTGCAGGGTTTGAGAGGCTTGCGGCATTTCCGGCATCGCGGCATAAGCGCGTCAGCACATTTGGAGGATTGCATGAAAGTCACCGCCATCAAAATTTGCTCCGCGCTGTTGCTATTATCGACAGCGGCGGTACCAGTTGCCGCGCAGCAGTCGACCTCGCCTCCATTGGCGGCGATGCCAGTACCGGGTGAGCTTGAACTGGCCAAAATGATCTGGTCCACATTGGCGGCGCTCGATCATGCCAACCAGTCAGGCAACTATTCCGTATTGAGGGATCTGTCGGCGCCCGGTTTCCAGTCGGTCAACAATCCGTCCCAGCTTTCCAACATCTTTGCCAACTTGCGCGAGAGTCGGCTGGATCTTTCAAACACTTTGCTGTTGGCACCTACCTATTCGGCTGCGCCGTCTGTAGGTGCGGACAATATCCTAAAAGTGCAGGGTTTTTTCGGATTGCGCCCGACCGCGATCAGCTTTCAACTTCAATATCAGTGGGTCGGCGGGCGATGGCGGTTGTTCGGCGTTGCCATCAATCCGGCGACAATGGCCCAGTCTGTCCCTGGTGCGGCACCCGCGCCGACCGCTCCTCCGAAGGCGGAAAAGGACAAAAAGCGCTAGGCGCGCCCCCGCCTTCCGCAACAATAGCTGCATTCAGCCCGGATCGAACGTTTTCAGTTGCGCATAGGCGGCTAAGACTTCCTGCAGGGCCCGTTCATACCGGCGATCCCCACCATTTTTGTCGGGATGATATTTGCGTACCAAGCGCGAATAGGCGGAACGGATCGCCCTGCGGTCAGCAGCCGTGTCCAATTCCAGCGTTCGCAGTGCGCGCAGGTCTTCGCTGGTCAGCGACCGACTGTTGACATGCCGTTGTGGCCTTGCTTCGGCGACCCTATTACTGAAGCGCGCCGAAATCGCATCGAGGGGATCGCTGAAGTCGGCCCAGCGCGGGGGTGAATCGGCGCCGCCATTGGCGCGAAAGGCGCGTGTTTCGCTCGGCCAGACATTCAGTGGGCTTTGCGCCCGCGATATCTCTTCCGCGCTCATGCCGTCGAACCAGTCATAGCCCGCATTGAATTCGCGGACATGGTCAAGACAGAAGTACAGATAGTCGCCCGGTCCATTTGGGCCGGGCTGGCGGCCATAGGGATTGGGCGCGCGGAATTCGCCGGGCCGCTCGCACCGTGGATGCTGGCACTGCTTGCGCGCGCCCCGCATGCGGCCATGGAATTTGTCTGGATTGCGCGGTGCGGACATGCTTTCCCCTTGGCCAAAGTCACGCGATATGGGAAGGGGCTAGGCATGACAAAAGGCCCTGTACAAACGGAAATGGAAGCGTTGCTGTCGGCAGCCTTCGCCCCGGCACATCTCGCGGTGATCAACGATAGCGGAAAACATCGCGGCCATACGGGCGACGATGGGTCCGGTGAAAGCCATTTCACGATCGAGATCGAAAGCGCCGCTTTTGCCGGTGTCAGTCGTGTGGCGCGCCAGCGAATGGTCAACAAGGCATTGGGCAACCTGCCGGGCGATCGGGTGCACGCATTGTCGATAAGGGCGACGGCGCCCGGCGAGTAAGTCATTCATTTGGTTAGCGGGCTTGCAACCCGCAAGCAGCGTGTCCTAGAGTGTCCATGGGCGAAGCATGGCCAGCATGTTTCGGTTCTTGGCAGCTAGGGGATGCAATGCTTTCACGCACATATCGGCCATCCCCGGAACTTGCGCCTTACATCCGGCGCTTCTACGTCTTTGAGGCGTCGCTGCCCGATGACATGGTGATTGAGGATTTCCTCCTCGCCGAGACAGCCTTTGTGCGCTGCCTGCTGAAAGGCGACTGGTCTGCCGAAACCAGCCCCGGCGAATGGACCACTGCCGGGCGGGTGCCGTTCTTTGGAGCAAATGAACATCCATTTCGCGTGCGCGTGAAGGGCGGTTTCGCCGTCACCGGATTTGCCGTGCGCCCAAGCGGATGGCACGCACTGTTTGGCGAGCCGCACCATCTTTATGCCGACAAGATGCTACCACTGCAGCAGCTTTGGGGCGATCTTGCTGACCGAATGCTGGCGCAAATGCTGAAGGCTACCGATGACGCAGGCCAATTGGCGGCAATGGAAGCGGCGATTGCGGAACGCATCGCGCTTGTGCAGCGGCCGGTCGCCGATGCCGAAATCGCCCAGTTCGAGGTGTTCGCACGCACCGACAGCACGACCCGGATAGAGGACGCTGCGGCGCGGGTTGGCCTGTCGGTCCGCCAGCTCGAACGGCGTTGCCGCGCGTCATTTGGCCTGAGCCCGAAGGCGGTGCTGCGCCGTAGCCGCTTTCTGGATACGGCCGCCGCCATGCGCGGCTTCAGTACGCCAAGCGATCAGCAGCTTCACGCCCTCAACTATTTCGATCAGTCGCACATGACGCGGGAGTTTCGACGCTTCACCGGGATGACGCCACGACGTTTCGCCAATGCGCAAACACCGCTGCAAACGGCGGGTCTCAAATTGCGCGAGGAAAGCAAATTCGAGGATTGAGCCCGCCTGACGTCCATCGCAGCAGTACGGACAAAGTGGAAAAGTAGAATCGACGCCGATTTGCTAAATGCCCGCGCGCATGTGTCAAAAATTGACCAATTTATACAATACAAGTTTGACTGTCGTGTTAATACAGCCTCTTGTATAATCAAGAGGTGGAGTATTTCGTGCTGCAGTCGTCTTTAAGGCGGGTATATCTTTCGACAGGGGTCGAGTTGGATGTCTGCGTGCTGGGTAATCCAGACAATCCGGCGATCATTTTTCTCCACGGATTTCCGGAATCGCACAGGACCTGGCGGCATCAACTCGTCACACTTTCGCGGCATTACTACTGTATTGCTCCCGATCAGCGCGGTTATCGCGGGTCTTCAAAGCCCGCTCAAGTAGACGCCTATTCGGCGGACAAATTGACTGCCGATGTCTTCGCGCTTGCCGATGCCCTGGACGTCGTGAACTTTATCGTCGCCGGTCATGACTGGGGCGGGGCCATTGCCTGGAGCGTCGCGCTGAACGGGCAGCCGGGCGGGTTGAAGCGGCAATGGGCGGGCCGGGTGACCCGCGCCATGATCGCCAATGCGCCGCACCCCCATATCTATCAGAAGATATTGTTCAACGATCCCAGCCAGCGCGCCGCCGCGCAATATATCCGGCTGTTCCGCAGTGCGGAGAGCGATGCGCTCGTCGCGCAAGGGGGTTTGCTGGCATTGCTCGAACAGGCGCTGAACTGGCAGCGGCCAGAGGTGATGGAGTCGGATGAATATGACGAGCTGCTGGCCGGCTGGACAGATCGCGCGGCGGCGACGGGCATGCTGAACTGGTACCGCGCGTCAAATATGGTTGTGCCCGCGGTTGGCGAGGAGGCCGCAGAGCCCGAATGGCTGAAGGCGGACTTTCCAAAGCTGACTATTCCCACATTGCTGATCTGGGCGATGGACGACAAGGCGCTTGCCCCATCGAATATTGAAGGGATCGGGGCGCTTGTGCCCGATATCCAGATCGAACGGGTCTATGGCTGCGGCCATTTCGTGACCTGGGAAAAGCCCGACGCCGTGATTGCTGCAATGGAGAAATTTTTGACGTAAGGACTGCCGCATGAGCAAGCCACGTCCGCATCTTTTTCGCACACGCGATTCGCACGACCACAGCCCGGTCACCTATATCGAGCTGTTTTTCGATCTCGTTTTCGTTTTTGCGATCACGCAATTGTCGCACCGGTTGCTGGCGCATCTGTCGCCATTGGGCGCACTGGAAACGCTGATATTGCTGCTCGCGGTCTGGTGGGTGTGGATTTACACCAGCTGGGTGACCAACTGGCTCGATCCCGAACGCGCGCATGTGCGGCTGATGCTGATCATATTGATGACGTCGGGTCTGGTATTATCGGCTGCCATCCCCGAAGCCTTTGAGGCCAACGGCTTGCTCTTCGCCTTATCCTATATTTTCATGCAGTTGTTCCGCACGCTGTACATGGTTTGGGCGTCGGTCGGTGTGAACGAAAGCCGAAGGCGGAATTTTGTCCGCATTGCCTTCTGGTTTCTTTTGTCGATGCCCTTCTGGGTTGCCGGGGCGCTCAGTGATACGCCGATCCGGCTTTTGCTGTGGATCGCTGCGCTGGCGATCGAATATGCCGGGCCTTACGCCCTGTTCCGCACGCCGGGCTATGGCCGCTCCTTGCCCAGCGACTGGGATATTTCGGGCGCACATATGGCAGAGCGCTGTGCGTTGTTCATGATCATTGCGCTGGGTGAGGCGGTGTTGATCACCGGTGCAACCTTCGCCCAGCTGGAACGCGATACGCCCACATGGGTCGCCTTCATTTCAAGCTTCATCGGCAGCGCGACGATGTGGTGGATCTATTTCGACATTGGCGCGAAACGGGGTTCGAAGGTGATTGCCGAAAGCGAGAATGTCGGGCTGATCGCGCGCACCGCCTACACCTACCTGCATATTCCGATCGTGGCAGGCGTGGTCGTGACAGCGGTGGCGGACGAGAAGATTCTGGCCCATCCGGTCGGCCATAGCGATTTGCCGCTGATATTGGTCGCGATCGGCGGGCCGGTGCTGTTCCTGTTCGGCAACCAGATGTTCAAATGGGTGACATCGGGTGCCCGCATTCCACCCTTTTCGCATTTCCTCGGGCTGTTTGCTCTGGCTGCCGTGGGCGTGGGCGGCTGGCTGGGGCATTGGGAACCGCTGACGCTGGGGGTTTCGGCAAATGCCGTGCTGGTCTTCACGGCGGTGTGGGAATGGTTTTCGCTGCACGGTGGCTGGCAACGCTGGGCCCCATGGATGGCACCCCTGTTCAATCGTTTCGGTCGAGCCAGTTGATCGCCGCGCCATGCGGGTGGCAGGCGGCCAGGTGAAGCACATCCCCCGACGGCCATAGTTGCAACCGCAATTGCATCGGCGAAATCGCGGGCGGATCGGGCTCGAACGACAGCCAGCCGAACGGGCGGTCGGCGGTTGCGGATGCACCTGCCTGCAGGATCGCCGCCTCGATCCGGTTCTGGCTGTTCCGGGGCAGATATTGCCAGAACACGCTGTGCATCACGATGCGCGCGGTGCCCCGATCCTGCGCCGCCGCCAGCCGATGTTCGATCCAGTCCGCGGCATCGCCTGCGTCGACCATGGGCGGGTGGATGCGCGCGGTCGCAATCGCCGCCTCCAGCCGCGCCAGCCGGTCGTGCTGATCCGGCCAGCAATAGGCGAGCAGCCGGCTGGCAACTGCATCATCGCGCATATCCAGCGGGTTCTGATCGACACCCCGGCGCGCGCCGATGTGCGGCCACGCGCCCGTGGGTGCATCGCCATTCCATGCGGGTGCGATATGCACCAGGGCATCGGCAGGGCCAGCCTCCACGCCACCCAGTTGATAGCGGAAGCGGTCGAGATTGAGATTGAGCCCGGCGCTCGACCCGAGTTCGAGCAGGTCGATCGGCATGGCGAGTCGCTGTGCCGCGACCATCAGTCCGGCCATCAGAGCGGCGCTGCGCCCGACCTCGTTGGTTTGCGGCGGGCTATCCAGCCACGGATAAAGCCAGTCGTCCCATTCGGCCAGAACGCGCTGCAGAACGGCATCGAAATCGCCCGTCCCGGCTTTGTACAGCGCCGTCAGTTCGGCGTCCTGTTCCGAACGCGCCAAGGCGTGCAATCCGCCTGCAATCCGCAGTTTCAGGGCATCCGCCATCGGATCGCCCGGCCAATCGAGTATGCGCGCGCCGGTGCGACTGCCATGATCGAGTATCCGCGCCAGCGCGTCGAGAAGATCGGCCGTCAACGGCGAGCCCATCGTGCGGCAACCAGCAGCCTGTGTGCGAAAGGCGGTTCGTATCGCGTCGGACATGCACTACTCCTTGCCCTTGCTGCATCGCACAAGTAAAGCGCGCCGACAATGACTGCGCCGATCATCTTTGCCATCCCCAAGGGACGGATTCTCGACGAAGCCCTGCCGTTGATGCAGGCGGCGGGACTCGAGCCCGAAGCGGCTTTCTTCGACAAGGAAAGCCGCGCGCTCATGTTTGCGACCAACGATCCGGGTGTGCAGATCATCCGTGTGCGCGCCTTCGACGTTGCGACCTTTGTTGCCCATGGTGCTGCGCAGGCGGGGATTGTCGGCTCGGACGTAATTGATGAGTTCGATTATTCGGAACTCTACGCGCCGGTTGATCTCGATATTGGCCATTGCCGGATTTCGGTTGCCGAACCCGCCGAACTGGCTGCGACCGACGATCCGCGCAGTTGGAGCCATGTTCGCGTCGCGACCAAATATCCCAATCTGACCCACAGGCATTTTGCCGCGCGCGGGGTGCAGGCCGAATGTGTGAAGCTGAACGGCGCGATGGAAATCGCGCCCTTGCTGGGGCTGTCGAGCCGCATCGTCGACCTTGTTTCTTCGGGCAAGACGCTGAAGGAAAACGGGCTGGTCGAGGTTGAAAGGATCGCCGAGGTGTCGGCCCGTCTCGTCGCCAACCGCGCTGCTTTCAAGACTGACGAGCGGGTATCCGGACTGGTCGAAAAATTCCGGGCGGCAACAAATTCCCCTCCCGCAGGCGGGCGGGGCTAGGGGTGGGCCTGACTTTCCTCTCGATCGGCGA